>NZ_JBHUYJ010000002.1:0-54460 GCF_042668715.1 Streptomyces sp. NPDC057271 | reverse complement strand
TGTCGGGGTCGCCCCGCCCGGGGAACCCAGCCCAGCCGCGGGTGATTGGCCAAGTTTGTGGCCCCTTCAGCCGCCGAGCCGTGCCCCGGGGTGCTCCACGCCAAGGTGTCCGAACCGTCGGCGATGGGCGGGCGGGGCTCGCGCCCGTGGAGAGGGTGGCGGGGCCGACGGCGGTGTCGGAGGGGCGGAGGGAGGACGGTGTGGTTCCCGTGCGACGCGTAGGGCACGATGGGCGCTCGCACCTGCGTACCCGCCAGTAGGAGGACCCATGCCCGCCCCCGAGATCCTCGCCGCCTTCGAGGCCGCCAAGGGCTTCATGCCCGTCGACGAGGGGCTCGCGCTGCACGCCGCCGCGACCGAGGCCGCCAAGCTCGGGCTGCCGCTCCTGGAGGTCGGCACGTACTGCGGGCGCTCCACGATCCTGCTGGCCGACGTGGCCCGGGAGGCCGGGACCGTCGCGGTGACCGTGGACCACCACCGGGGCAGCGAGGAGCAGCAGCCCGGGTGGGAGTACCACGACCCCACGGTGGTGGACCCCGAGGTCGGCCTGATGGACACCCTGCCCACCTTCCGCCGGACGCTGCGCAAGGCGGGCCTGGAGGAGCACGTGATCGCCGTCGTCGGCCGCTCCCCGCAGGTCGCGAAGGTCTGGGCGGGCGAGCTGGCCCTCGTCTTCATCGACGGCGGGCACACGGACGAGCACGCCACCAACGACTACGAGGGCTGGGCGCCCAAGGTCGCCGCCGGCGGCCTGCTCGTCATCCACGACGTCTTCCCGAACCCGGAGGACGGCGGCCAGGCCCCGTACCGCATCTACCTCCGCGCCTTGGAGACCGGCGACTTCGAGGAGGTCTCGGTGACGGACTCCCTCCGCGTCCTGCGCCGCCGCTAGGCCCTGTCGTCGAAGTGGTGCCGGCAGGGCCCGCGGCGTCCGGTGCCGTGCATCGCAAGGCGGAGGGGCGCCCGACCACTGGACGTACTCGGGCGCTCCGACAACGCGGCGAGGTGCGGTGCCGGGCGTCGCGGGCCAGGCGAGACTTCGACGACAGGGCCCAGAGGCCGAAGCCCGAGGTCACGTACAGACCGCACCGCGAGGAGGACGAGCCCGAGGGCCGGCGGGAGCGCGAGCCACCGCGCTCCCGGTCCGGGGCGGCCCAGGCGCCCAGGACCAGCGGGGTGCGCCGGGCGCCGTCGGCGGCCGCGGCCAGGAGGAGCACTCCGTCCCCGGCCAGGACGCCCGGCCGGCACCCCGTCCGCGTCGGCGCCACACTTCCCACCGCGGTCCGCGCGTGGTCCGTACGCGGTCCGCGCGTGGTCTCTGCACACCACACGCTCTCCACCACACGCTCTCCACAGTCCCGTCGCGCCGCCCGAACACGCGCCGGAAGCTCCCACTAGAGTCGCAAGGTGCCGTACGACCACCGAAAGACCCGCGCCCGCACCGGAGCCCTCGTCGCCTGCGCGGCTCTGACCGTCCTCACGGCCCTCACGGGCTGCGGCGCCGGCTCGCAGGCCGCCGCCCCGGGGACACCGGACGCCAAGACGACCCAGTCACCGGCCTCGACCCCGGCTCCCCCGGGCGCCTCGTCGACCACGCCGCCCCCCGCCTCGGCCCTCCCGCTCGCCGGGCGCACGATCGTCGTCGACCCCGGACACAATCCAGGAAATTTCCAGCATTCCCGGGAAATCAACCAGAAGGTCGATGTCGGCACGCATCGCAAGGAATGTGACACCACCGGTACCTCGACCTCCACCGATTACACCGAAGCCGCATTCACCCTCGATGTTTCACACCGTCTGCGGGATCTCCTCAAGGCCCAGGGCGCGAAGGTGGTCCTCACCCACGACGCCGACCGCCCCTTCGGTCCCTGCATCGACGAGCGCGCCCGGATCGGCAACTCCGCGCGTGCCGACGCCGCCGTCTCCGTGCACGCCGACGGATCCGGCACCGGGAACCGCGGATTCCATGTGATCGTGCCCGCCCAGGTCAGCTCCGGCGCGGCCGACACCACGAGGATCGTCGGCCCCTCCCGCGACCTCGGCGAGGACATCGCCCGGCACTTCGCCCGCGCGACCGGCACCGCGCCCGCCAACTACCTGAGTGCCGGAACGGGGTTGGACGTCCGGGACGATCTCGGGGGACTCAATCTCTCGACCGTGCCCAAGGTGTTCGTCGAATGCGGCAATATGCGTGATCCGAAGGACGCCGCACTCCTCACGAACGCGGCATGGCGTCAGAAAGCGGCGCAGGGGATCGCGGACGGCATCGGGACCTACCTCAAGGGGTAGTACCGACGGGCGATAGATTCCCTCCGTACGATGGGGGCCGCCCCCGTGCTTTCGCGCCACCCCGACGAGACGACCCGACGAAGGACTCTTACGTGAATATCCGCTCCCTCACTCGAGGCGATGGCGTTCTGATCGGTGCAGCGGTGGTGCTGTTCATCGCCTCGTTCCTCGGCATCAGCGGCTGTGACGCCAGCGACTCCATCTGCGACTCCATCGACACGCCGAACTCCTGGGAGATCTCGCCCCTCGGCTGGGGCGCCTTCCTCCTCGGTATCGCGGGTGCCGCCCTGGTCGTCGTCTCGCGCGCGCTTCCGCAGCCCCGCAAGGTCGTGGGTCTGGAGCTGGGTCAGGTCGGCGTCGCGTTCACCGTGGCCTCGGCCTGGAACGTGCTGATGTGGATCTTCGAGTCGAACAACGCCGGCGCCGGCCTCATCCTCGGCCTGATCGCCTCCCTGATCCTGGCCGGCACGGCCATCGCCGCCCCGATGATCCCGGCCCTCAAGGGCCCGCTGCTGAGCGCGCCGACGCCGCAGACCCCGCAGCCGTACGGCATGCAGCCCGGCCAGCCCGGCCAGCAGGGCGTCCCCGGCGGCTACGGCTACCCGGGCGCCCAGCAGCCGCCCTACGGCGGTCAGCCCCAGCCCTACCCGGGCCAGCCGCAGCCCGACGCGCAGGCCCAGCACGCCCCTCAGCCCACCGCCGCCCAGCCGGGCCCGGCACAGGGGCAGGGCCAGTCCGGCGACTTCGCGCCGTTCTGGTTCGCGGTCCCGGTCGCGCGTCCGCTGTACGCGGAGGACGGCTCGCCCACCCCGATCGCCGAACTTGCCCCCGGTACCTGGTACCTGGCGGTCGAGCAGCGCGGCCCGGGTCTGATCGCCCAGACCCAGGACGGGCGTCGCGGTGTCCTCCAGGACACCACCGGCATCCAGCGCGGCTGAGCGCACACGCGCCCAGACCTCACGGCCCCTCGCCCGGAATCCCTTCCGGGCGAGGGGCCGTTGTCGTAGAGTCCCGGGGAAGTGATCTGACGGACCGTCAGGAAGGCTGGACGTCATGCGTCTCGGACTCGCTCTCGGTTACTGGGGGCGCGGCCCCTCCCCCGCCCACCTGGAACTCGCCCGCGAGGCGGAGCGGCTCGGGTACGACTCGGTGTGGACCGCCGAGGCCTGGGGCTCCGACGCGTTCACCGCGCTGACCTGGATCGCGGCGCACACGTCCCGTATCGGACTCGGGACCGCCGTCGCGCAGATGGCCGCGCGGACGCCGACCGCCACCGCCATGCACGCCCTCACGCTCGACCATCTCTCCGGCGGGCGGATGATGCTCGGGCTCGGGCTGTCCGGGCCGCAGGTCGTCGAGGGCTGGTACGGCCGGCCCTTCCCCCGCTCCCCGCTGACGGCGACCCGCGAGTACGTCGACGTGGTCCGGCAGGTCCTGCGCCGCGAGGGGCCCGTCGCGCTCGACGGGCGGTTCCACTCCCACCCGTACTCCGGGGACGACGGCACCGGGCTCGGGAAGGCGCTCAAGCCGATCACCCACCCCCTGCGGGCCGATCTGCCGGTGCTGCTCGGGGCGGAGGGCCCCAAGAACATCGCGCAGACCATGCGGATCGCCGACGGCTGGCTGCCGCTCTACTGGTCGCCCTCGCGGTACGCCGAGGTCTACGCCCTCCCCGACCGGCTGCCCGAGGGCTTCCGGGTGGCCCCCATGGTCCGGGCGCGGCTCTGCGACGACCCGGCCGAGGGGCTGCTGCCCGTCAAGGCGATGCTCGGCTTCTACATCGGCGGCATGGGGCACGCCGCCCGGAACTTCCACGCCGACCTGATGGGGCGCATGGGGTACGAGTCCGAGGCCCGGCACATCCAGGAGCTGTTCGCCGCCGGCCGCCGCGAGGAGGCCGTACTCGCCGTGCCCGACGCCTTCGCCGACGAGATCTCGCTCGTCGGGCCGAGGGAGCGGATCGCCGAACGGCTCGACCGGTGGCGCAAGGGCCCGGTCACCGACCTGCTGGTCACGGCGCCGGACCCGGCCACGCTACGGCTCCTCGCGGAGCTCAACGGATAAGGTCGTCCGCCTCATCCGCCCCGTCGCGAGGTGCGGGGGACCTTGCCGGTCACCACCGTGCGCGCTCCTGCCCGCGTCCTTCACGTCGGTGACGACGTCCTCCAGCGCCCCGACGTCCGCCTCGCCCGCCTCGCCCCTGCGGGGCTTGGCGCCCTGCCCCCGGGCTGCGCCACCGGGCGATCCGAACGGGTTTCGGCCACCGGATCGCGGCAAACCGAACGCCATGACTTCACGCAGCGGCACGACGCAGACGGCGAGAGTCATCGCCGTGGTCGCCGACATCATGGCCGGCCTGATCATCCTCTGGATCATCATGTACCTGCTGGAGGCCAACCGGGCCAACGCCCTGGTCGGCTTCGTCCAGGACGCCGCCCGCTGGCTGGCAGCGTGGTCCTACGACCTGTTCACCTTCGACGAGGCATGGGCGCGCGTCGTGACGGGCTACGGCCTCGCCGCCGTCGTGTACCTCGCCGTCGGCCACGCGGTCGCGGGGAGCCTGCGCCGCCGCTGACACCCCGCGGTCAGGCCCCGCAGCAGTCCCGCTCCAGTCCCGACCGCTGACGCCCGGCACGCGGTCACGGCCCGCAGCAGTCCGGCTCCAGTCCCGACCGCTGACACCCCGCGGTCAGGCCCCGCAGCAGTCCCGCTCCAGTCCCGACCGCTGACGCCCGGCACGCGGTCACGGCCCGCAGCAGTCCGGCTCCAGTCCCGCCGGCAGCCTCTCCCCGCCGAAGACCGCCACCGTCGCCTCGTCTCCGCCGAGCGCGGCCACGGCCAGGAGCAGCGAGCCGGCCGTCCAGGTCGTGAGCTCCTCGGGCCAGACGGCCTTGTCGCCCTCGAAGACGTACCCCGTCCAGTACATGCCGCCCTCGGCGCGCAGGTGCTGGATGGCCTGGAGGATCTCCAGGGCGCGGTCGGACTCGCCCATCGCCCACAGAGCGAGGGCGAGTTCGCAGCTCTCGCCGCCGGTCACCCACGGGTTGGGCAGGACGCACCGCACGCCGAGCCCGGTGACGACGAAGTCGTCCCAGTGGGCGTCGATCCGGGCCGTGGCCGCGGGGCCCCTGACGGCTCCGCCGAGGACCGGGTAGTACCAGTCCATCGAGTAGCGGGACTTGTCGAGGAAGCGCTCGGGGTGGCTGCGGATCGCGTGGCCGAGCGCGCCCGCCGCCAGCTCCCAGTCGGGCTGCGGCTCTTCGCGCGCCTCGGCGATGGCGAGCGCGCAGCGCAGCGCCTGGTAGACGGAGGAGCTTCCGGTGAGCAGCGCGTCGCCGACGGCCGTGCCGTCCGCCTCCCGCTTCCAGCCGATCTGCCCGCCGGGCTGCTGGAGAGCGAGGACGAACTCGACGGCGGCGTAGACGACCGGCCACATCCGGTCGAGGAAGGCGTCGTCGCCGGTCGCGAGGTAGTGGTGCCAGACGCCGACGGCGACGTACGCGACGAAGTTGGACTCCCGGCCCCGGTCGGTGACGTCGTCCGGGTCGCCGTCGTGGTAGGCCGCGTACCAGGAGCCGTCCGCGTTCTGGTGCCGGGCCAGCCACTCGTACGCGCGGGCCGCCGCCGTGTGCTCGCCGGCGGTGTCCAGGGCCATGGCGGCCTCGGTGTGGTCCCACGGGTCCAGGTGGTGGCCGCGGAACCACGGGATCGCCCCGTCCTCGCGCTGTGCGGCGAGGACTCCGGCGACGGTCTCGGCGGCCTGCTCGGCGGTGAGGACGCCGGGCAGGAGCAGGTGCTCCGCGATCTGCTCGGGAGAGGTCACTTCGCGGCTTCCGCGGGCAGGTGGGGCTTGGTCGCGTACGCCACGAAGCTCTTGCCGACCACCGGGTTGAGCAGCTGCTCGGCGACCCGGGTCAGTGCGGGCTTCTTCATGATGTCCCAGACCAGGAGCTTGTGGTACGCCCGCACCGGCAGGGCCTTGTCGTTGTCCACGCCGAAGGCGCACTTGAGCCACCAGTACGGGGAGTGCAGCGCGTGCGCGTGGTGGGTGCCGTACGGCTTGAGGCCCGCCTGGCGGATCTTGGCGAGCAACTCGTCCGCCCTGTAGATACGGATGTGGCCGCCCTCGACCTCGTGGTAGGCGTCGGAGAGTGCCCAGCAGACCTTCTCGGGGCCGTAGCGCGGCACGGTCACGGCGATCCGGCCGCCGGGCCTGAGCACCCGGACCATCTCGGCGAGGACACCCTTGTCGTCCGGGATGTGCTCCATGACCTCGGAGATGATCACGACGTCGAAGGACTCGTCGGGGAAGGGCAGGTTGAGCGCGTCGCCCTCCATCGCGGTGGCGCTCGCCCCGGCCGGGGCCTCGCCGGCCTCCTTCATCGCCGCGAACCACTTGGCGACCTCGCGGATCTCCTCGCCGTTCTGGTCGAGGGCCACGACCTGTGCGCCGCGCCGGTAGCACTCGAAGGCGTGCCGGCCCGCACCGCAGCCCAGGTCGAGCACGCGGTCGCCGGGGGCGAGCGGGAAGCGGGTGAAGTCGACGGTCAGCACGGGGTCGTCCTGCTTTCACTGGTGAGGGAGGTTGCGGGCAGTCGTTCCGTCGGGGCGGAACCTGTGGGCACAACCGGACCACCGGGCCGCACCCGGGCGAGGAGGCGGGGCGTCACCGACGGACTCCGGCGCCTCGCCGGGCGATCGCCTCGCGATACAGCTCGGCGGTGCCCTGGGCGGCCCTCGCCCACGTGAACCGCTCGAGCACCCGCGCGCGCCCGGCCGCGCCGAGGCGGCTCCGCAGCTCCGCGTCGTCCAGCACCCGCCCGAGCCCCGCGGCGAGCGCCCCCGCGTCGCCCGGGGGCACGGCCAGACAGGTCTCTCCGTCGGGGCCGGCGACCTCCGGAATCGCCCCACCGGTCGTCGCGACCAGCGCCGTCCCCGTCGCCATGGCCTCCGCGGCCGGCAGCGAGAACCCCTCGTACAGCGACGGCACGCAGGCCACCTGCGCCGACCGCACGAGGTCGACCAGCTCGGCGTCGGAGATGCCCTTGACGAACCGGACGGCGCCCTCGAGCCCGTACCGCTCGATGGCCTGCGCGACGGGTCCGTCCTCGGCGCGCCTGCCGACGACGACGAGGTGGGCGGCCGGGTTCTCGGTACGGAGCTTGGCGAGGGCCTCGACGAGGTGGATCAGGCCCTTGAGCGGGACGTCGGCGCTGGAGGTGGTGACGATCCGGCCGGGGACCTCGGCGACCGAGGGATCCGGGGACCAGAGGTCGGTGTCGGCGCCGATGTGGACGACCCGGATGCGGTCGTCGCGTACGCCGAGGTGCTCGACGATCTCCTGGCGTGAGGTGCCGGAGACCGTGAGGACGGACGGCAGCCGGCGGGCGACGCGCTTCTGCATCCGGGTGAAGGCGTACCAGCGGCGGACGGAGGCGCGGCGCTTCCAGTCGGTGGCGGCGTCGAGCTCCAGCTGCCGGTCGACGGTGATGGGGTGGTGGATCGTGGTGACGAGCGGGGCGCCGAGCGCCCGGGTGCCGCCGAGGAGTCCGTAGCCGAGCGTCTGGTTGTCGTGGACGACGTCGAAGTCGCCGCGACGGGCGGCGAGCATGCGCCGGGCCCGCAGGGAGAAGGTGAGCGGCTCGGGGAAGCCGCCGGTCCACATGGTGGCGACCTCGACCGCGTCGATCCAGTCGCGGTACTCGTCCCGCTTCGGCGTGCGGAAGGGGTCGGGCGAGCGGTAGAGGTCGAGGCTGGCGATCTCGGTGAGCGGGACGCCCTCGTCGAGCGTCGGATACGGCTGGGAGCCGATGACCTCGACGTGGTGACCGAGGCGGGCGAGCTCGCGGGAGAGGTGGCGGACATAGACACCCTGACCGCCACAGAAGGGATTTCCCTTGTACGTGAGGAGAGCGATCCGCAACATGGGGGACTCCCCTCCTCGAACGGAGCCGAGAGCGTGAGGGTGATCACCCTCCGTGACGCCCTGGCGGGGGCCTGCCTCTACGGCCTCAGCGGTCACTCGCGGCCCCCTTCGAGCTTGCGTTTCGCGGGAGCGTAACCGCTCGCGCTAATCTAGAACAAGTTTCAGACTTGATCGTTCTTGATCGTTCAAGGAGCACAGAATCTACCGGCAGGTAGCCCCGTCGTAAGAGCCGGATCAGGTGATTCGCGCCACGGCGGAAGCCCCGCCATACTCCGGCCGTACTGTCGCTCCCCCACCGCACGGAACGGGACTTCATGACCGCGGAAGAAAGACCGGCCTCGCCGCCCCTGACAGAGCGCCAGGAGGCGCGACGCCGCCGCATCCTGCACGCCAGCGCGCAGCTCGCCGGGCGGGGCGGCTTCGACGCCGTACAGATGCGTGAGGTCGCCGACGCGGCCGGGGTGGCCCTGGGCACGCTGTACCGCTACTTCCCCTCCAAGATCCATCTGCTGGTCGCGACGATGCAGGACCAGCTCCAGCACATGCACACGACACTGCGGAAGCGGCCGCCGGCGGGCGACACCTCGGCCGAGCGGGTCGCGGAGACCCTGATGAGGGCGTTCCGTGCGCTCCAGCGCGAGCCACAGCTCGCGGACGCGATGGTGCGGGCGCTGACGTTCGCGGACCGGAGCGTGAGCCCCGAGGTGGACACGGTCTCCCGGCTGACGACGGCGATCATCCTGGACTCGATGGGGCTCGAACACCCGACGCCGCAGCAGCTGTCGGCGGTACGGGTGATCGAGCACACCTGGCACTCGGCGCTGATCACCTGGCTGTCGGGGCGGGCCTCGATCGCCCAGGTGAAGATCGACATCGAGACGGTCTGCCGGCTGATCGACCTGACCGCGCCGGGCGGACCCGTCGGCGAGTCCGCGCGGGGCGGACCGGGCGGCCAGGCCGCGCCCGCGGCCGGCGAGGGCCGCAGGGCGGTCTGACGGGACCTCGAGAACCCTTACGACTTCGTGTTCTTCTCCAGGTCGGCCTTGAACAGGGCCTCGCACTGCGGGGTGTTGTCCGTGCCGATGAACATGACGATGGCGAGTCCGGCGGCGCCGTGGTTGCTGGCCTTGACCGACCAGGTGCCCCTGTTCAGCGTCTTGACGGTGGATCCGGACTGCTCCGTGGTCTGGCCTTCCTTCCAGCCGCCGCCGGTCAGCGCCGTCACCGTGGCGTCGTAGGACTTCTTCGGGTCCGCCACCTTCTCGGCGTCGGCCGTCCAGGACACCATGCAGCTCTTGAGCCCGGCCGGGACCGCGTCGCCGGAGGGGTCCTCGGTGAAACCGGCCGCCGTGGCCGCGGTCCCGATCTCCTTCTCCACCGTGGCCGCGTCGGGGCTGTCGCCGCCGCCCGTCTCCGAACCGCCGGTCGTGGAGCCCGCGGAGGAGGAGGACGAGCCGCCCTCGTTCTTGCCCGAGCCGCCGCCGTCGCTGCCGCAACCCGCCACCAGCAGCACCGCACCGGCGGCCGCGGCCACCATCATCGCCTTGCGCACAACTCTCCCGATCCTGGGTGCACGTGGGCCTGTCGCCCCCGTGATCAGAGGAAGATTTTTGCACGCGTGAACGAGTGCTCGTGGCTACTCCTCCGGCGGGAAGACCGGCTCCCCGCCGTCGAGCAGAGTGATCGTGATGGCCTCCACCGGACAGCCCTCGGCCGCGGCCAGAACCGCTTCGTTCGCGTCCGACTCCGGTTCGCACGGGTGGGACTGACGGGCCGTGTCGAGCCGGAAGCCGTCCGGGGCGTGGCTGACGCACATGCCGGAGCCGATGCACACCCCCCGGTCGACCTCCACGTGCCAGCGGTCGCCCATCAGACAGCACCCGGCCCCTCGTACCCGGCCGGCAGGTGGATCATCTTGTGCTCCAGGTACTCGCCGAACCCCTCAGGGCCGAACTCCCGTCCCAGGCCGGAGTTCTTGTAGCCGCCGAAGGGGCCGAGCATGTCGAGGCTGAAGGTGTTGACGTTGAAGGTGCCCGTGCGGACCTGGCGGGCGAAGTCGATGCCGTGCTCGACGTCCCCGGTCCAGACGCTGCCGCTGAGCCCGAAGTCGGAGTCGTCGGCGATCCGCAGCGCCTCGCTCTCCTCCCCGTACGGAAGGAGGCAGATGACCGGCCCGAAGATCTCCTCGCGGGCGATCCGCATCGAGTTGTCGACGGCTCCGAACAGGGTCGGCTCGACATACCAGCCGCGGTCGAGCCCGGCGGGCCGGCCGCCGCCGCTGAGGATCTTGGCGCCCTCGTCCTGTCCGATCCTGATGTAGTCGAGGGAACGCTGCCGCTGCCGCTGGGCGACGAGCGGGCCGACCTGCGTGGCCGGGTCGAGCGGGTCGCCGACCACCAGGGCGCCCGCGGCGGCTGCGAACGCCTCGGCGATCTCGTCGTACCGGCTGCGCGGGGCGAGGATGCGGGTCTGGGCGACGCACGCCTGGCCGTTGTTCATCCAGGCCGCGGGGACGATGCCGGCGACGGCGGTGGACACGTCGGCGTCGGGCAGGATGACGGCGGCGGACTTGCCCCCGAGTTCGAGGGTGACGCGCGTCAGGTTGCGGGAGGCCACCTCCATCACGCGCTTTCCGGCCGCGACCGATCCGGTGAACGAGACCTTGTCGACGCCCGGGTGACCGACCAGGTACTCGCTGACCTCGCGGTCGGCGGGCAGGATGGACAGGACGCCTTCGGGGAGCCCCGCCTCGGTGGCGATCTCGGCCAGGATGTACGAGTCGAGGGGGGACTCGGGCGAGGGCTTGAGGACCACCGTGCAGCCGGCGAGGAGCGCGGGCCCGAGCTTGGCGGCGGCGGTGAACTGGGGAACGTTCCACGGCACGACCGCCGCGACGACACCGACCGGCTCGCGCCGCACCAGGATCGGCCCGAGTACACCGGCGCGCCGCCCCTCGTACGGGAAGTCGCGGGCGATGGTGATCGCCGCGTCCCAGACCATCATGGCGCCGAGTGCCTGGGCGAGGACGCTCCAGGAGTACGGGGAACCGTTCTGGGAGCTGATCGAGCGGGCGATCTCCTCGTGGCGTACGGCGATGGCGTCCTTGATCCGGCCGACGACCGCGATCCGCTCCTCGACCGACATACGCGGCCAGGGCCCGCGGTCGAAGGCCTCGCGGGCTGCGGCGACGGCCCGGTCGACATCGGCCCGGGAGGCGTGCGGCACGCGGCCGATGACCTCCTCGGTGTGCGGCGAGATCACCTCGATGACGTCACCGCCGGCCGGGTCGGTCAACTCCCCGCCGATGTACAGCTTTCCGTGCTCCACAAGCTCGGTCATGGCCGACTGCCTCCCGGAACCCACACTGTTTCTGACTGTGTATCAGAACTGATATCAGTTCTAGTTATAGTGGGCAATGGTCGAGCAAGCGCCTTGCCGTCGCGGAGAGATGAGGGCCCATGAGCCAGGTGACCGAGCACGGCGGAGGCGTCTGGTCGCTCCGGGTGCCGATTCCGGACAACCCCCTCGGGCACACCCTCGTCCACGTCCTCGACACCGACCGCGGACCCGTTCTGGTCGACACCGGCTGGGACGATCCGGCGTCCTGGCACGAACTGTCCGACGGGCTGGCCGCGTTGGGGACCTCCGTACGGGACGTGCACGGAGTCGTCATCACGCACCACCACCCCGACCACCACGGACTCTCGGGCCAGGTCCGCGAGGCGTCCGGCGCGTGGATCGCGATGCACGCCGCCGACACCGCCGTCGTCCGCCGCACCCGCGCGTCCGAACCCGGCACCTGGCTCGACTACCTCGCCCGCAAGCTGGCCGCCGTCGGTGCCCCCGAGGAGCACACCGCCCCGCTCCGCACCTCCCGCCGGGCGAGCACCCTGCCCGGACTGCGCTCGGCCCTGCCCGACCGCGAGATCGTCCCCGGCGAGCTGCTCGACCTCGCGGGCCGCCGGCTGCGCGCGATCTGGACGCCCGGCCACACCCCGGGTCACGTCTGCCTCCATCTGGAGGAGGAGCACCCCGCCGGGCTCCCCGGTCACGGCCGGCTCTTCTCCGGCGACCATCTGCTCCCCGGGATCTCCCCCCACATCGGCCTCTACGAGGACCCGGACGACTCCACCGCCGCCACCGATCCCCTGGGCGACTACCTGGACTCACTGGAGCGGATCGGACGGCTCGGCGTCGCGGAGGTGCTCCCCGCCCACCAGTACGCCTTCGCCGACGCAGCCGGCCGGGTACGGGAGCTGCTCGACCACCACGAGGAGCGCCTGACCGGCCTCCTGCGCCTCCTCACGACCCCGCTCACCCCCTGGCAGCTCGCCGAGCGCATGGAGTGGAACCGCCCGTGGGGGCAGATCCCGTACGGCTCCCGGACCATCGCGGTCAGCGAGGCGGAGGCGCACCTGCGCCGCCTGGTGAAGCTGGGCCGCGCGGAGGCCGCACCGGGCACCGACTCCGTGGCGTACGTGGCGGTGTGACGCCTCCGCGCGGGCTCAGGCCTTGGCGGCGGCCCGTGTGTGAGGCGTCTCGCACCCGCCGGTCGGGCGGTGTACGGGCCGGTAGAGTGTGCGAGTCGTCATCACACCCGTACGGGGGGAAGCCGGTGCAAATCCGGCACTGACCCGCAACCGTGACCGCCCACGCCCGTCGTGGACGGAAGTCGGAATGCCCCGCCCGGGACGTGACCGCCGGCACCGTCGAGGAATACGGAGCCGAGCCTGGTGCCTCAAGCGTGCCGGTGCCCGGCCGCAGGAGAGGCCACAGCTCGCATGATCACCGTCCGCCGCGGCGCCGCCGCGTTCGCCGCCGCAGCGGTGCTCTGCACCGGCGTCGCCCCCGTCGCATCCGCCGCCCCGTCGCCCTCCGCGACCCCCGCGCCCGTGATCCCCGCCGGGCTGTACGGCACGAAGGACCCGACGTACGACGGCGTGTGGCGCCAGTCGCTCGCCTTCATCGCCCAGACCACCAGCGGTGTGCAGCCCGCCGACGAGGCCGTGTCCTGGCTGCTGAAGCAGCAGTGCGCCACCGGTGCCTTCGCGTCGTACCGGCCGGACCCGGCCAAGCCCTGCGACGCGTCCACCATGCTGGACACCAACGCCACGGCCGTCGCCGTCCAGGCGCTCACCGGCGCCAAGCGCAAGAGCACCGCCCCCGAGCCCCTGGCCAAGGCGGCCGAGGCCGGCGCGGCCTGGCTGAAGGGCGTACAGAACAAGGACGGCGGCTGGGGGTACAACCCCGGCGGCCCCAGCGACGCCAACTCCACCTCCATCGTCATCAGCGCGCTCACCGGGCTCGGCGAGAAGCCCGGCCAGGTGAAGTCCACCGAGGGCATGACCCCGTACGACGCCCTGCTCGGACTCGCCCTTCCCTGCTCGGCCGAGGAGGGGGCGGGTGCCTTCGCGTACCAGCCCGACAAGGACGGCAAGCTCCTCGCGAACGCCGACGCCACGGCCGCCGCGACGCTCGCCGGTCTCGGCAAGGGCATCACCGCGCGGGGCGTGGAGCCCCAGCAGAGCCCGGTCTGCACGGACCTGGCCACGCCCACGATGGACCGGGCCGCGCTCAACGGCGCCTCCTACCTGGCCGCCGCGCTGGCGAAGACCGGGCACCTGAACACCCCGCCCATGCCCGGCGCCACCGACCCGACCGAGCTGCCCGACCACGGCAACACCGCCGACGCCGTCGTCGCGCTCGCCGCGACCGGTGCCACGAAGGAGGCGTCCGCCGCGCTGACCTGGCTCAAGGAGAACTCCGCCACCTGGGCGAAGGAGAGCGGTCCGGCCGCGTACGCGCAGCTGATCCTCGCCGCGAAGGCGATGCACGTCGACCCGCGCGCCTTCGGCTCGACCGACCTTCTCAAGGAGCTGGCCGCCACCGGCCCCGCGCCGCAGGCCTCGCCGTCCGCCGCGCCCGAGGCGAGCGACGACGACTCCGGCTCGTTCGACGTGTGGTGGATCATCGGTATCGGCATGGTCGTCGGCGTCGGCATCGGCTTCCTGGTGAGCGGGCGCAGGAAGTGAGGGCCGGGCTGAGGGCCGGACTGCTCGGCGCCACGGCCGGCGCCGCCCTGATCCTGGCCGCCGCCGCTCCCGCCGAGGCCGTCGGCTACCGCTACTGGTCGTCCTGGGAGAGCGACGGCGGCCGCGCATGGCAGTACGCGACGCAGGGCCCGGCGACCGCCCGGCCCTCCGACGGCGACGCCGTCGGCTTCCGCTTCGCGGTCAGCGAGGACAGCGGTGACGCCGCCCGGCCCACCGCGGCCCCCGACTTCGCGGGCGTCTGCGGCGGTACGGAGGAGAAGGCCGGCACCAAGCGGGTGGCGGTCGTCGTGGACTTCGGAACCCCGCAGGACGCCCCGGCAGGAGAGGCTCCGCCCAGGCCGCAGGTGAAGACCGGCTGCGCCCAGGTCCGCGAGGACGCGACGAGCGCGGACGCGCTGGCCGCGGTGGCGAAGCCGCTGCGGTACGACAGCGCGGCGCTGCTGTGCGGGATCGCCGGCTACCCGGCGAAGGGCTGCGGCGAGCAGGTGGCGGAGACCAAGTCCCCGGCCGACGGGAACATGCCCGAGGGCGACCCCACCGTGACGGCCGCCCAGACGCCGGACGGCGAGGGCGACGACGGACCCGCTGTCGGGATCGTGGTGGGCGGAGCCGCGGTGCTCGTACTCGGCGGCGCCGCGGTCTGGAAGGCCCGCCGACGCGCATGATCCGTGCCCCCGAGGCGAGCCGTTCCAACGCCCTGCACGCGGGTGCCTGGTGGCTCTGGGCGCTCGGCCTCGCCGTCGCCGCCTCCCGCACCACCAACCCGCTGCTCCTCGGCCTGATCGTCGCGGTCGCGGGCTATGTCGTCGCGGCCCGCCGCACGGACGCACCCTGGGCACGCTCGTACGGGGCGTTCGTGAAGCTGGGCCTTTTCGTGGTGGCGCTGCGGGTGGTGTTCTCGGTCGTGCTCGGTTCGGCGATCCCGGGGACGTACGAGCTGTTCACGCTGCCCGAAGTGCCGGTTCCCGACTGGGCGCAGGGGGTGCGGATCGGGGGCCGGGTGACGGCGGAGCAGGTGGTCTTCGCCGTGTACGACGGCGCCAAGCTGGCGACCCTGCTGATCTGCGTGGGCGCGGCGAACGCGCTCGCCAACCCGGCGCGGCTGCTCAAGTCGCTGCCGGGCGCGCTGTACGAGGTGGGGGTCGCCGTCGTCGTGGCGATGACCTTCGCGCCGAACATGGTGGCCGACGTGATGCGGCTGCGGACGGCCCGTCGGCTGCGGGGGCGGCCGACGGGCGGGGTACGTGCGGTGCTCCAGGTCGGGCTGCCGGTGCTGGAGGGCGCGCTGGAGCGGTCGATCTCCGTGGCGGCCTCGATGGACGCGCGCGGCTACGGACGCACGGCGCAGGTGGATCCGGCCGTGCGGCGGACGACGAACGTGCTGACGCTGGGCGGGCTGCTCGGGGTGTGTGCGGGCTCGTACGGTCTGCTGGCGGCCGAAGGCGCGGGGTACGGGCTGCCGCTGCTCGTCGCGGGGTTGTGCGCGGCGCTGGCCGGGCTCCGGCTGGGCGGGCACCGGGCGGCCCGCACCCGGTACCGGCCCGACACCTGGGGGGTACGGGCCTGGCTGGTCGCCGGCTCGGGCGTCGCGGTGGCGGCGCTGATGATCGGGGCGAACACGTACGCCTACGAGGCGCTGCACCCGGGCGTCGTCCCCCTGGTCGCGCCGGAGCTTCCGGTGTGGCCCGCGCTGTCGATCCTGGTGGGTCTGGTGCCCGCGTTCGTGGCCCCCGTCCCCGCCTCCCCCTCGGCCCCCGTCCCCGTCCCCGTCCCCGATCCCGCCTCCCCCACGGCCTCCGCCCCCGTCCCCGATCCCGCCTCCCGCGCCGTTCCCCCTTCCACAACCCGTCCCGTTCCCCCCTCCGCCTCCAAGGAGTCCTCGTGATCCGCTTCGAGAACGTCTCGGTGACGTACGGCGCGGGCGAGCCCACGCTGCGGGACCTGGACCTGACGGTCCCGGAGGGCGAACTGGTCCTGCTGGTGGGCCCGTCGGGCGTGGGCAAGTCGACGCTGCTCGGCGCGGTCTCGGGACTCGTACCACACTTCACGGGCGGCACGCTGAAGGGCCGTGTGACGGTGGCGGGCCGGGACACCCGTACGCACATGCCGCGCGAGCTGGCGGACGTGGTCGGCACGGTCGGCCAGGACCCGCTGGCGCACTTCGTCACGGACACGGTCGAGGACGAGCTGGCGTACGGGATGGAGTCCCTGGGGCTGGCTCCGGCGGTGATGCGGCGGCGGGTCGAGGAGACCCTGGACCTGCTCGGGCTCGCGGAGCTGCGCGACCGTCCGATCGCGACGCTCTCGGGCGGACAGCAGCAGCGGGTGGCGATCGGTTCGGTGCTGACGCCGCACCCCGAGGTCCTCGTCCTCGACGAGCCGACGTCCGCGCTGGACCCGGCGGCGGCGGAGGACGTCCTGGCGGTCCTGCAGCGCCTGGTCCACGACCTCGGCACGACGGTCCTGATGGCGGAGCACCGCCTGGAGCGGGTGGTGCAGTACGCGGACCAGGTCCTGCTGCTGCCGGAGGGAGTCATGGGCCCGCCCGCCGAGATCATGTCGGTCTCCCCGGTCCACCCCCCGGTGGTGGCGCTCGGCCGCCTGGCGGGCTGGAGCCCGCTCCCCCTGACGGTCCGGGACGCCCGTCGCGCGGCGGGCCCGGTCCGGGACCGTCTGGAGGCGCGTGTCCCGACCGCGGGCCTCCGCCCCGGATCCCCCGTCTCCCACACGGCGATGGCGCCGAAGGCGCCGGACGCCCCGGCCGGCCGGGCCCCGGGGAGGGGCGGGGGAATCTCGCTGTTCCGCCGGCGCCCCCGGCCCTCCGTACCCACCGTCGAAGCCCACCGTCTCGTCGACGTCCGGTCCCTCGGTGTCCGCCGCGGCCGGGTCGAGGCGCTGCGGCGCGTGGACCTCCAGGTCACGGCGGGCGAGACCGTCGCGCTCATGGGCCGCAACGGCGCCGGCAAGTCCACGCTGCTCAACGCGCTCGTCGGGATCGTCCCGCCCACCTCCGGTACCGCCCTCGTCGCGGGCCGCCCGCCGCACCACACCGACCCCCGCGAGATGATCCGTCACGTCGGTCTCGTACCGCAGGAGCCCCGCGACCTGCTGTACGCGGACACCGTCGGCGCCGAGTGCTCGGCCGCCGACGCCGACACGGGCGCGGCCCCCGGGACCTGCCGGGCGCTGGTGTCCGAGCTGCTGCCCGGTGTGGCGGACGGCACCCACCCCCGTGACCTGTCCGAGGGCCAGCGCCTGGCGCTCGCGCTCGCCGTGGTCATGACCGGCCGGCCCCCGCTCCTGCTCCTCGACGAGCCGACCCGCGGTCTCGACTACGCGGCCAAGGCCCGCCTCGTCGCCCATCTGCGCGAGCTCGCCGGCGCGGGTCACGCCATCGTGCTCGCCACCCACGACGTGGAGCTGGCCGCCGAGCTGGCGCACCGGGTGGTCATCCTGGCGGGCGGCGAGGTCGTCGCGGACGGACCGACGGCCGAGGTCGTCGTCTCCTCCCCGGCCTTCTCCCCGCAGGTGGCCAAGATCCTCGCCCCGCAGCCCTGGCTCACGGTCGAGCAGGTGAGGGAGGCGTGGTGAGCAGAGGACCCGTACGGCTCGGGACCCGCTCGATCGCGGCGCTCGTCCTCGTCTCCCTCGTCGGAGCGATGGCCGTCGCCTGGCCGCTCTTCGCGGACAGGGGTGCGGCGGTCACCGATCACGCGGCCGACGCCCCGTGGTTCTTCGCGGCGCTGCTGCCGCTGCTGATCGCGGTGGTGGTCGCGACGATCGCCGACTGCGGGATGGACGCGAAGGCGGTGGCGATGCTGGGCGTCCTCGCCGCCGTGGGGGCGGCGCTGCGTCCGCTGGGGGCGGGGACGGCGGGCCTGGAGCCGATGTTCTTCCTGATGATGCTGAGCGGCCGGGTCCTCGGGCCGGGTTTCGGCTTCGTGCTGGGCGCGGTGACGATGTTCGCGTCCGCCCTGCTCACGGGCGGTGTCGGCCCGTGGATGCCGGTGCAGATGCTGGCCATGGGCTGGTTCACGATGGGCGCGGGGCTGCTGCCGGGTGCGTCGGGACTTCGGGGCCGGGGCGAGCTGCTGATGCTGTCGGCGTACGGGTTCGTGGCGGCGTTCGCGTACGGCACCGTCACCAACCTCTACGGCTGGGTCACGGTGGGCGGCCTGGGGACCGGGATCTCGTTCCAGCCCGGGGAGCCGGCGCACGAGAACCTGGTCCGCTTCCTCGCGTACGTCATCGCCACCTCGCTCGGCTGGGACCTCGGCCGGGCGACCCTCACCGTCGTCCTCACGACGACCGTCGGCGGCACGCTGCTGAAGGCGCTGCGGCGGGCCACGCGGCGCGCGAACTTCGAGACCCAGGTCACGTTCGAGGGCCCTGAGATGCCGCTCCGGGGTGAGGCGCCCCACAGGACCCAGGTCACGTACGACGTGGAATAGGAGAGGGTCCAGACCCCCTCAAATCCCCCCATACGCCACCTTGACCTGCGATAACGCCCGGCCGCTCGTCCCGGGCCGTTCGGCGCGGGTCCGACTCCGCTTCGTACCGGGGGTCGTTGCGGCGGCCTCCCAGGCCTGCTTCTCTGGTGGACGTCGCCAGGCAAGCAGCGTTCAGCGCAGCGCCTCGGACAGGCCGATTCCCTCAGGTTCCGGGTTCCCCGGGCTCTGGTTCCGGCTTGCCGAAAACGCCCGGCGCGCCCCATGTCCCCGACGTTAGGTCGCGTTTTGTTCCGCTCCATCGCCACCCGTGCCAACTCCCGCAAGAAGACCCTCGCCGTCTCGGCAGCCGTGCTGCTGGGCGCCTCGGGTGCGGTACTGGGCACGACGGCCTCGGCCTCGGCCGCTCCCCGCGACGCCAAGGCGATCGCCAAGCAGATCGTTCCGGCTTCGCCGTTCGCGTCGTTCCGCAAGATCGTGGAGCACGAGTCCGGCTGGAACCCCACCGCCACCAACTCGTCCAGCGGCGCCTACGGCCTGGTCCAGGCCCTGCCGGCCTCGAAGATGTCCTCGGCCGGCTCCGACTGGAAGACCAACCCGGCCACCCAGATCAAGTGGGGTCTGGACTACATGAACGACCGCTACGGCAGCCCGAACGGCGCCTGGGCGTTCTGGCAGGCCAACGGCTGGTACTAAGAGTCACCCTCAGCCACACCCAGCCGCGCAGGCACCCGCAAGGCCCCGCCCTCCTCACGGAGGCGCGGGGCCTGCGGCGTTTCGCGCCCGGCGCGCGTGACCGGGCCCCGGGCGGCCCCAGCGACCAAGCCGCCCCCGGAGCCGCCCGCCCGGCGCGCTACAGCCTCTGGATGATCGTGCCGGTCGCCAGCGCCCCGCCGGCGCACATCGTGATCAGCGCGAATTCCTTGTCCCTACGCTCCAGCTCGTGCAGGGCCGTGGTGATCAGCCGCGCCCCGGTCGCACCCACCGGATGCCCGAGCGCGATGCCGCCGCCGTTGACGTTGACCTTGTCGAGCCCGTCCAGGTCCCGGTCGAATTCCTGGGCCCAGCTCAGGACGACCGAGGCGAAGGCCTCGTTGATCTCGACGACGTCGATGTCCTTCAGCGACATCCCGGCCTTGCCGAGCACGGCGCGCGTCGCGTCGATCGGCCCGTCGAGGTGGAAGTGCGGGTCGGAGCCGACGAGGGCCTGGGCGACGATCCGGGCGCGGGGCCTGAGCTTGAGCGCGCGGGCCATCCGCCTGGACGCCCACAACAGCGCGCACGCCCCGTCGGAGATCTGGGAGGAGTTCCCGGCGGTGTGGACGGCGGTCGGCATGACGGGCTTGAGCCGGGCGAGCGCCTCCATGCTGGTGTCGCGGAGCCCCTCGTCACGGTCGACGAGCCGCCACATGCCCTGACCCGCGGCCTGCTCCTCCTCGGTGGTCGGGACCTGGACGGCGAAGGTCTCGCGCTTGAACCGCTCCTCGGACCAGGCGATCGCGGCCCGTTCCTGGGAGAGCAGACCGAGGGCGTCGACCCGTTCGCGGGTCAGGCCGCGGCGCCGGGCGATGCGCTCGGCGGCCTCGAACTGGTTGGGCAGGTCGACGTTCCACTCGTCGGGCCAGGGCTTTCCGGGTCCGTGCTTGGACCCCGAGCCGAGCGGGACGCGCGACATGGCCTCGACACCGCAGCTGATGCCGATGTCGATGACGCCCGAGGCGATCATGTTGGCGACCATGTGGCTCGCCTGCTGCGAGGAACCGCACTGACAGTCGACGGTGGTGGCGGCGGTCTCGTAGGGAAGGCCCATGGTGAGCCAGGCGTTGCGCGCGGGGTTCATGGACTGCTCGCCGGCGTGGGTGACCGTGCCGCCGACGATCTGCTCGACGCAGTCGGCGTGGATGCCGGTGCGGCCGAGGAGTTCACGGTAGGTCTCGCCCAGGAGGTAGGCGGGATGGAGATTGGCGAGCGCGCCTCCACGCTTGCCGATGGGGGTGCGTACTGCTTCGACGATGACGGGTTCCGCGGCCATGAGCTCGTCCTCTCCTCGCCCGGGCGGGGTGTCCCGGCACTCCGCGACGGGGGCGGTACGGGGAACTGGTACGCGTTCTAGTTCTGAGTGAAGTCTTATGACTGCTACCGCCGGTACGCAAGGGTTGTGCACGCACCCGCGTGCACCGATCACCGGCAACAGTTCCCGTCGCATGCCTTGCGACTTGTAGAACCCGTTACTACCTTGCGGGCAGCTTCTGATGGATCGTCAGAATTCAGCCGTCCCATCAGGCATGCCGCCGGACATGCCACCGGCCGTGCGCCGCCAGGCACGCCGTCCGGCAGGCGTGTCCCAGACATGGAGTGTGTTGCCGATGCCCTGCCCCCACCTCCCCGAAGGGTTCGACGCCACCGATCCCGATCTGCTCCAGAGCCGCATACCCTTCCCGGAGTTCGCGTCGCTGCGGCAGACGGCACCTGTCTGGTGGTGCCCCCAGCCGCGCGGCGTCACGGGCTTCGACGACGAGGGCTACTGGGCCGTCACCCGCCACGCCGACGTCAAGTACGTCTCCACGCACCCGGAGTTGTTCTCCTCCACCGAGAACACGGCCGTCATCCGCTTCAACGAGCACATCACCAGGGACCAGATCGAGGTCCAGAAGCTGATCATGCTCAACATGGACCCGCCCGAGCACACCCGCGTGCGCCAGATCGTCCAGCGCGGCTTCACCCCCCGCGCGATCCGGACCCTGGAGAACGCCCTGCGCGAGCGCGCCCGGAAGATCGTCGACGAGGCGAAGCGGAATGCCGGAACCGACGGCTCCTTCGACTTCGTCACCCAGGTCGCCGTCGAGCTGCCGCTGCAGGCGATCGCCGAACTCATCGGCGTACCGCAGGAGGACCGCGCCCGGATCTTCGACTGGTCCAACAAGATGGTCGCGTACGACGATCCCGAGTACGCCATCACCGAGGAGATCGGCGCCGAGGCCGCCATGGAGCTCATCGGCTACTCGATGAACCTGGCCGCCGAGCGCAAGGAGTGCCCGGCCAAGGACATCGTGACCCAGCTCGTCGCCGCCGAGGGCCAGGGCAACCTCTCCTCCGACGAGTTCGGCTTCTTCGTGCTGCTGCTCGCGGTGGCCGGCAACGAGACCACCCGTAACGCCATCAGCCACGGCATGCACGCCTTCCTCACCCACCCCGAGGAGTGGGAGCTGTACAAGCGGGAGCGGCCGGCGACCGCCGCCGAGGAGATCGTGCGCTGGGCGACCCCGGTCGTCTCGTTCCAGCGGACCGCCACCCAGGACACCGAGATCGGGGGCCAGAAGATCCGCCGGGGCGACCGGGTCGGACTCTTCTACTCCTCCGCCAACAACGACCCCGAGGTCTTCGAGAACCCCGAGACCTTCGACATCACGCGCGACCCGAACCCGCATCTCGGATTCGGCGGCGGCGGGCCGCACTTCTGTCTCGGAAAGTCGCTCGCCATCAACGAGATCGACCTGATCTTCAACGCGCTCGCGGACGTCCTGCCCGACCTGACCCTCGCGGGCGAACCCCGGCGGCTGCGCGCGGCCTGGCTGAACGGGATCAAGGAGTTGCGGGTGCGGGTCGGCTCCTGACGGACGCCCCTGACGGACGCCCCTGTCAGACGCCCCTGACAGACGCTCCCGACAGACGCTCCCGACAGACCGGAAGGCGGGGGCTCCATCCCCCTGCGCCCAGGCCCCCGCCTCCCGCCTCCCGCCCTTCCTCTCACCTCGAATCCGGCCTCCTTCACGCCCGGAACCGGAACCTCCCCCGCCGCGTCTGACCGCACATGCGGGGGACACACAGAATTCTGGCCATGGTCGTCGCGCTGCTCGCGCTCCAGCTCGGCTCGCTGATCGCACCGGCGTACGCCTGCGGCTGCGGCGCGATGATCCCGGACCGCGACCAACGGATCGGCGTCGACCGGGAGACCTCGGCGGTGCGCTGGGACGGCCGTACGGAACAGATCGTCATGCGCTTCACGGTGCGCGGGGACGCCGAGCGGGCGGCCTGGATCATGCCCCTACCCGGGCGGGCGGAGGTGACGCTCGGCGACCCGTCGCTCTTCGACGCGCTGGAGGACCTCACCCGGCCCGCGCGCGAGGACCGGTACTACTTCTGGCCGCGCGGCGACGACTGGCCCTTCGACCTCGGCTCGTCGGACGGCGCCGCGGCCGCCCTTCCCGGGAGCGGCAGCCCGGACGTCGGTGTCGTCGGCCGCGAGCGGCTCGGCCCCTTCGACGTGGCGAGGCTGACCGCCACCGACCCCGAGGCGCTGAGCGGCTGGCTGAAGACGAACGGCTTCGAACTCCCCGAGCGGCTGGCCGCCGAACTGACGCCGTACGTCGAGCAGAAGTGGGAGTACGTCGCGGTACGGCTCGCCCCCGACACCACCGGTACGGCACTCCAGGGCGAGCTGACCCCGCTCCGGATCAGCTTCGCCAGCGACCGGCTCGTCTACCCGATGCGTCTCTCCCGACTGGCGAAGACCCCGCAGTCCCTCGGCCTGTACATCCTCGCCGACCACCGCATGGAGCCGCGCGACGACATCGGCGGCGACGTGCCGGAGGTGACGTTCGCCGGCCGGATCGAGGAGACGAGCCGCGACTCGCTCGCCGCGCTCACCGGCGGCGGCCCGTTCTTTCTGACTGCCCTGGACCAGTCGTTTCCCGTACCTTCGCGGATCGACGGCGACCACGAACTGCGCACGGTGACGGACACGCCGTACCGGGAGGTTATCTACACCGACCGGCTGCTCACGGTCGGCGACGGGATCCCGGTCCGGCTCCTGACGGTCGCCGGCGTGCTGCTCGCGGCGGGCGGGACGGTCGTGGCGATCCGCGTACGGCGTCGGCGCCCTGAGGTACGTTCGGCGGCATGAACCAGGATCAATGGACCGCAGTCGACCGCTACTTCACCGAACTGCTCGCCCCGGCCGACGAGGCGCTCGCCGCCACGCTCGCCGACTCCACGGCCGCCGGACTCCCCGAGATCGCCGTCGCACCCAACCAGGGCAAGCTCCTGAACCTGCTCGTCTCGATGTGCGGGGCGCGCTCGGTACTGGAGATCGGCACGCTCGGCGGCTACAGCACGATCTGGATGGCCCGGGCGCTGCCCGCCGACGGCCGGATGATCTCACTGGAGTACAACCCGGCCCACGCGGACGTGGCGCGCGCCAACATCGCCCGCGCCGGCCTCGAGAAGGTCGTCGAGGTGCGGACCGGCGCGGCCCTGGACACCCTGCCCGAGCTGCAGACGGAGGGCGCGGGCCCGTTCGACTTCGTCTTCATCGACGCCGACAAGGTGAACAACCCGAACTACGTGGCGTGGGCGCTGAAGCTCTCCCGCCCCGGCACGGTCATCGTCGTCGACAACGTCGTGCGCGGGGGCGCGATCCTCGAAGCGGAGACGGACGACCCGGCGGTCACCGGCACGCGCGCGATGTTCGAACTGGTCTCCCGCGAACCGCGGTTGGACGCGACGGCGTTCCAGACGGTCGGCGTGAAGGACTACGACGGCCTCCTGCTCGCCCGGGTCGTGGCCTGACGGACGCCCCGCTCCCGCGTACGCGGCCGGGCCGGGGCGGGGCCGGTCATATCCTGCCCTTCATGAGCATCGTGAAGATCAATGAATAGGTCAAGCTGCTCACATAGAGCTTCACACCGCGAGTGCCGCCGTGGGTCGGCCAGCCTAGAAGCCGCCGGCCCCCGCTGTCGGCCCATGCCCCCTTACGCTCGCCGCACATGGTCGGGCGGGACCAACCACTCCCGCCCGCCGCGCTCGGGCCGCAGGAACGCCATGGCTCGCTTCCGGCGCTGGCGGGGCAACTCGGCGGGATCCTCGTAGTCACGGATCAGGTCACGCAGGATGCCGACCCTTCCCGCGCCGTCCTCAACGCGCCGGCCGATGTCGTCCGGGCCGATCACTTGGGGCACTTCACGTGCTGGTAGACGGCCCTGTCGGGCTGGGACGGTTCGCGCAGCGTTCCCCGGCGACAGCGTTCGAGTGAGGCGATCGGCTTGCCGCAGGCGGGACACACCTCGCCCGAAGGGGCGTAGGTCGTGTACTCCCACTGTCGTGCGTCCGTTTCACGCTCCTGAGCCTTGCCGGGCATGTCGTCGTCCCCTCGGTCCGTCTGCGTTCCTTGCCGAGGACGCTAGGAAGACACCCGACGGAAGCTCCACGAAATTGCATGGGTTTGCACGCCAAATCACGTGTCTCATTAGCATGTTGACGCTCTGAGCACAGGTCGACATGGTTCATGCAAGTCCACGCAATCACCTGGACCAGGGAGTCAGCCATGGCCGTAGAGTTCGTAGGCATCGACCCGAACACCGACCGCGATCACTGCCCGACGGTGTGGGCGGACGCGGAAGCTCAGGAGATCTTGTTGCAAGGCTGGAAGCCGGACAGCGAGACTCAGGCCCAGTGCGAGGCGAGCAGCCCCGCGAACGGGCCGGTTCCCGACAACGAGGCCATCGTCAGGATTCCGGCCCGCATGATTCCGATGATCCGGGAGGCGTGCGATGCCATCGAGCGTGCCCAGCTTCGCTGAGCTGTTGGGCCGGTGCGAGCGGTCCGCCGTACACCTGGAGATGCGTGACTCGTACGCGTCCACCGACAGATTCGAAGCGTGGAAGCGGGGCGAGCGCATCGACTGGGACGACCGCGCGTCCTGGTGGCACCCGTATGACCAGTTGATTGCGGACACCGTGGCGCGAGGGGTGTCGATCCGTCGCGCCCGGATCGTCTCCGAACCCGTGACGGAGTACATCCGGTGGGAGCACTACGTCACCCACGCCAACGTCACGGCCGGCGAGGACGTCCGATGGCTGCCGCGCCGCCGAGCCACGGACATCGCCCTCCCCGGCAATGACTTCTGGCTCTTCGACGGCGAACTCCTGCGCGTGCACCACTTCTCCGGCGACGGGGCGGTGGTCGAAGACGAGATCACGGACGACCCGGCGACGGTGAAACTCTGCGCGTCGGCCTTCGAGGCCGTCTGGGACCGGGCCGTCCCGCACCACCTGTACGCGATCTGAGGACAGCCAGCTCCATGCCCCCACACCCCTCATCGAGCGTCCAGCAAGCCCGTGAAGCACTCGCGGGCCGACTGCGCGAGCTACGCAGGGACGCCGGAATCAGCGGGCGGGAGCTGGCCGTCAGGCTCCGCTGGTCGGACTCGAAGGTGTCGCGCATCGGCAACGCCAAGACGCCCCCGTCCGACGCGGACATCCGAGCGTGGTGCCGGGCGTGCGGAGCCGACGACCAGGCGCCGGACCTCATCGCGGCGAACAGACAATCCGCGGACGCCCACATCCAATGGAAACGCCTCCAGCGAGGCGGCCTGCGGCACGTGCAGGAATCCACGGAGAGCCTGTACCGGCGCACGCACCTCTTCCGCGTCTACGTCTCCGACGTGATCCCCGGCTTCCTCCAGACACCCGGATACGCGACCGCGCTCCTGTCGTCCATCGCGGACTTCCGGGGAACACCGGACGACGTGACAGAGGCAGTCAAGGTCCGCATGAGACGAAACGCGGTACTGAACAACGCGGCGCACCGGTTCTCGTTCGTCCTGGAGGAATCGGTCCTGCGCTACCGGTTGTGCACCGTCGAGGCGATGGCGGCGCAGCTCGGTCACCTCCTGGCGGTCATGGACCTCCAGAACGTGGCCGTGGGCGTCGTCCCGTTCTCGTCGCAACGAACCGTCTGGCCCATGCCGACCTTCACCATCTTCGACGACACGAGGGTGCACGCGGACACCTTGGACGCCGCGTCCACACTGACGCAACCAAGCCAAGTCGAGCTCTACGCACGAGCCTTTGACCGGCTGTCGCAAGGGTCGGCACGGGGAGCCGCCGCACGCTCGCTCGTGACATCCGCCTTGTCGTCGCTCGGCTGACCGTCCGGCTTACTGCGGAAACGCAAAAAGGCCCCTGTGCCCTCTCCGGCGATGGAGAGGGCACAGGGGCCATACGGCGGCATCAGCCGTTCAGTACGCCGGTGAGGCGTGCGGCTGCCTTACCGCCGAAGAGAGCGATGCCGCAGTAGAAGTCGATACGGGTGCGGTAGACAGGCTTGTCGTGCGACTCGCCCAGGTCGGTGACCTGAACACCACCGTTGGTCAGTCCGGAGACACCAGCGTCCGCCTCGGTCGCCCCGAAGCGAACGGCGTAGATGTCACCGGTCTCCACACCACCGGTCCCAGTCGTCAGCGGCAGCACATCCGTACAGTCGAGACGCTGGCCGGCATCCAGCAGCGGGATGCCGTTCCACATGACCGTGGGCTTTCCGGCGATGTCCGTGCTCAGCAGCTCACTGCCACCGAGCCGACGGAATCCGGATGCGATCTTGGCGCGCAGCGCGGCGTTCATGTAGAGCGCGCCGTTCGTGCCGTTGATGCCCCGCACCTGGTTCGTCAGGGTGTCGAGCAGATCGAAGAAGTCATGGCCGTGGACAACGGCGCCCTTCCCTCCGGCGTCGATGACCTGGCGTCCGACCAGCCGCTTGCGAAGACCGTCGAACCCCTTCGGGTTGACCTCGATATCACCGTTGAAGAACTGGTCGGCGAAGTGAATCGAGGCGGCCTTGACCTTCATATGGGTCTGAATCGCACGCTGATCGTTGAGGTTCCCCCGCGTCTGGACAATGAACTTGTCCACGTCGGCGTCACCTCCCAGGATGGCCAGAGTCTCGACGCGCTGGTTCAGCGTGCCGGTGCTCTCCGGGTACGCCTCGTTGATCGCACGGAAGGCCACGCCGGGAAGGCTGGACTCCTCGTTGTACTTGAACGCGCTTCCCTCCACCTGAACAAGGGGAAGCCGGTCGAGAATCGGCGACTCCTGAACGAACGTCTCGATTACCCCGCGCTGAAGCTGGTCGAGGGTGACCTTTGCCGATTCGGCGAGAGTGAGAGTCAAGGAAATTCTTCCATAGTTGGTTAATTGATCAGCGCACGGCTCTCCACAGAAGCGCTCAAATGAGCCATGCGAGTTTTTTGCCTCCCTGCCGATCTGGAGCGGGAGGAGAGGGGAGTACCCCCCTGGTCGGGCTGCGCCCTATGTCCGAATTGGCTTCGCATTCGCAGCAGCCCAACCACCCGGTTGACGCTTCGCGGTCTCGCGGTTGTGACACTGCGTGCACAGCGGACGCAGACGAGAGAACGCGTCAGGATCGGCAACCCCTTGCGCTACCAACTCACGTCGGGGCAAAGGGAAATGGTCAGCAACCACGGCCACGCGACCGCACAGCAGACACCACGGATTCCGGTACAGGTACGCCTTACGGATGCGCTGCCACCGTGTGGTGTAGCCACGTTCGTTGGACGTACCGCGCTGTTGCTCGGCCTCGCGCCGATGCTTGGCACAGCGCCCACCAGTGGTCAGCTCGGGGCACCCGGGGGCAGAACACGGGGGGCGGGGCTTACGCGGCTTGGGGGTGCCTCCAACCATCAGGGCGGGATGATGGTGTGACGCTTCATCATGGGAAGATCACGAACGGTCGGCAGATTGTCGACCGGTGAGGGGGGACGACCATGTCTGAGAACGAAGTAACGGCCGAGGTAACGGAGTTCGTCATCACTGCGGAAGAGGTCAAGCCCGAGGATGTGGGCACGCTGAGCCTGCGGTACGTCGACGGCGTGGCCCAGCTTGTTGTCAGCGGCGGGGCGGTCGTTCCGGCGACACTGGCGGTTGTGGATGGGGACGGGAAGGCCGTTGCTGCCTACACGGCCGGTTCGGTGTCTGCTCCGGCAAGGATGTCGGGTCGCGTTGGGGAATCCGTGTACATTGCCATGGAATAGCGCCTGACCAGCAGCTAAGCGAAGCAACTCGGCGGGCAGAACCTCTGAGGGCCCGTGCCAAGGCAGCGTCAGAACGGCGGAGCCTGAACCCTGAAGTCCTCGCGGGTCTTGGATTTGTGACACGGGCGGCAGAGCGGCTGAACGTTCCCGTCCGTGTCCGTCACGCAGCGGCCCCGAACTCGGTCCGGGTCTTGAGCGCATGGCAGCCGTGGCACAAGACCTGAACGTTGCTGTCCACGTCTTCGCCGCCGAGGGCGAGGGGCCGCACGTGGTCCACGTCCACGTCCACGTCCACCACCGCGAAATCCTCTCGGCACCAGTCGCACCACGCTCGGGTCTTCCGCTCGATGATCCGACGGAGCCGTGCAGCAGCGTTGTTCCGCTCCGCTCGTCGTCGGCTCCGAGCACGACGGTTTCGGACGCTCGGGCGCCGCTCGTACTCGGTGTGGTGCCGCTCGCAGCGTCGGCGGTGTGTCGCCGGCTCCGTGCAGTCGATACAGCGCATAGCGCCCCCTCGATGTCGTCGGGCGTCCTGATGCCCATAGGCACTGGGCCCGTGGGCCCCGTCGTGTTGCTCATCAGGTCACTCGTTGTCGGCCTGGTCGTCGTTCTCTGCGTGCCCACCCCCGGACTCGAACCGGGGACCTCTGCGGCCGATGTCCCGGACGAGCCGGACCGGTACCGCGCACCTCTGCCGTTGGGTCAGTGAGCTTGGTCGTCCTCGCCGGCGGGACCGGTCCGGACAGGGTGGGGACCGCACGCGCTTACGACCCCTTTCGGCGCCCCCCGGTCAAGGGGCGGTTACTCATGGGCGGTGCACTGTGGTGTGGGGACCACAGGATTCCCGAGGGCCGAGCATGACGGGATGGTGTTTCGACGGACGGTTTGGTTTTCTCCTTATTTTTTCTTGTGCATACCGAAAAAGCAGTCTGAACCGTCATGGCTCCGCCCGCCGGTCGGCCCCGCTGCGGGCACAGCAAAGCCCCGGCGGTCCGTGAGGGACTACCGGGGCTCGGCTAGGGCGACCCGTAAACCGGCGAGGCTCAGGAAGGCCACACGGCCCGCCGCCGGATTCCTAGCGGCGGGCCGTACAGCAGCTCTCAGGCGGCTCAGGCTCCCGCAGGATCAGGGCGCCTCAGCCCATCGCACGATCACTCGGCCCCTTGTGTTCGCGTTCCGGCCCCTGCCGACGGACTTGGCGATCCTCACGGAGTCAATGAAGAGCGCCAGGAACTCCCGCTTCTTCTCCAGGTCCCACGCCGCCCATGTCGAACCCTCCCCGATGGGATCTCCGTCCACGCTCGTCCACTCGTCGGGGATCTGGATGCTTCGACTGCCGGTCGCCTCCAGTTCCGCCAGCCGTTCGGCCGTCCGCTCCTCATGGGCTGCCAACCGCGCCATGGACTCCCTGAACATCTGCGCACCCGTCTCGTCGGCGTAGACGCCGGCCAGCCGGTCCACGTGGAGGATGCGGCGGGACTCCCGTACGTGCTCCAACTCGGCTCGCACCGCCGCGCGTTCCGCGTCTCGCTGGGACGTGTCCTGTTGGCGGGCGAAGCGCCGTGACGCCTCGGCCAGCCATTCGAGGTCTTCCGGGTCGTCAGGGTCCCGCGCGCACGGCGTGAGGCAAGGCGCTTGGCTCCCGACTCCCCCAGGGATACCGCCTTCGTGGGCACGCCGTCCTCGTTCAGTCGCTTGGCGATCTGCGAGGCGGACATGCCTTCCGCCGCCCACTTGGCCATGTCCCGGACGTGCGGGGCTTCCACCGGGTCCGGGACGAGTCGGACGACGGACAGCTTGCCGCTGGTCGCCCTCTCCGCCGTGAAGCCGTACGGAGCGACGCCGGAGACATGGCTACCAGCCCGCCGCAGCATGTCCTTGGTGGCGGAGACGTACGCCGACTTCATGTCGGACTCCTGCTGCGCCAGACCCGCGATGATGGCGAGGATGCCGACACCGACCGGGGTCGACGTGTCGAGATACGGCTCCTCGACGCTCACCAGCCGGACTCCGTGCGCCTCCAGCTCCTCGATGATTCGCATGGCTTCCAGTGCGCCACGGCGCGTGAGACGCGACAGCGAGAAGACGACCACGGCGTCCACGTGCCCGCCGCGCACCGCCGTCATCATCTCTTCGAACCCCGGGCGGTGCATGCTCGGGTCCCACCCCGACTTGCCCACGTCCTCGAAGTGGCCCGCGTCGCTCCACCCCTTCGACGCGATCAGCGAGGCGCACCGTTCGCGCTGCGCCACGGGCGACGCCTGCGAGTCGTCCTCACGCCGCTTTGACTGGCGGATGTACGAGACTGCACGTACGTGATCAAGGCTCGGCGCAGCGCCCGGCCTGTGCTTCCTGAGAGGTGTCATGTGCCTAGTGTGGTAAAGATCAACGTACTGACCGTCCCGGCCGAGCAGCGCGAGGTGCTGGAGCAGCGGTTCGCCTCGCGGGCCGGGGCCGTGGAGGGGTCCGACGGGTTCGAGTGGTTCGAGCTGCTGCGGCCCGTGGAGGGCACCGACCAGTACCTCGTGTACACCCGTTGGCGCAGCGAGGAGGACTTCCAGAACTGGATGTCCGGTTCCATGAAGACCGCGCACGAGGGCGGTGGCGCCGGGGAGCGGCCCAAGCCGGCCGCCACCGGTTCGACACTCTGGTCGTTCGAGGTCGTCCAGCAGGCGTCCCCGAAGTGAGCGAATCCACCACCGTCGGCTGGTCCTTCGTTCCCGAGGACGTCCACACCGCCGACGCCACCGCCCTGCGCCGCGACTACTACGACGACGTGGCGAGCCGCTACTGGAAGCGGCCGGCCACCGTGGCGGAGATCGACGAGGGGCTGACGAACGACGGTGTGGAGCTGCTGGCCCCGCCGAGCGGTCAGTTCCTCGTGGGCCGGTACGAGGGGAAGCCGGCCGCGTGCGGCGGCGTGCTGCTCCTCGACGAGGAACGCGCCGAGCTGACCCGGGTGTTCCTCCGCCACGCCTTCCGGGGCAAGGGCGGTGCCGGGGCGCTGCTGGCGCGGCTGGAGGACGCGGCGCGTGACCTGGGCGCGCGGCGGATGGTCCTCAACACCCGCCTGGACCTGATCGAGGCCCGCAGCGTGTACGCGCGCCACGGCTACCTGGAGATCCCGGCGTACTGCGAGGGCCCGTACATGGACGTCTGGTACGGCAAGGACCTCCGGCCCTGATCCTCAGGCGTGATGGTCGCGGGGCGGCTCGGGCGAGTGGGGCCGCTCCGCGTCCGAGCCGCTCAGCTCGGCCGTCAGCTCCTCCACCAGCTGGACGAGGTCCGTGGGCCGCTCCGGCCCCCACCAGTCGCCGAGCAGCTCGGCGAGCGACTCCTCTCGCGCCTTCGCCAGACGCGTCGCGGCGGCGAGCCCCTCTTCCGTCAGAACGAGCTGCAGCCCCTCCCGGCGTGCCAAGCGGCGCTCCTCGATCTGACGGGACGCCTCGGTGATGGCCCGTAGGGGTACGGGGGTGGTGTCGGCGAGCCGGGCCGGTTCCACGGTCCCGTGGCGGCGGATCCGCAGCAGGAGCCAGCTCGCGGCCGGCAGCAGATCGAGCCCGGCCTTCGCGGTGATCTTCTCGTAGACCGCCTTGCGCCCCTCCCGCGAGCCGAGCACGGACAGGGCCCGCGCGCACTCGTCGTACGAGGAGCGCTCCACAGGGTTGGAAGCGAGGGTCTGGCTGGCGTCGGGTGCGGTGACCGAGCCGCGCAGCTTGTCCTCCTTGAGGAACCAGGCGACGACGAAGGCGATGAGGACGACCGGCGCGGCGTAGAGGAGGACGTCGGTGATGGAGGTCGCGTAGGCGTGCAGGACCGACGGCTGCAGCTCGGCCGGAAGGTCGGAGAGGGCGCGCGGGTCGGCGGCGATCTGGTCCGGTCCGGTGCCGGGTGGGAGCGGCTGCCCGGCGAGGGCGGCGTCGAGTTTGATGTTGAGCCGGTGGGTGAAGATCGTGCCGAAGATGGCGACGCCGAACGAGGCTCCGATGGAGCGGAAGAAGGTGGCGCCGGCGGTGGCGACCCCGAGGTCCTGGTACGAGACGGCGTTCTGCACGACCAGGACGAGGACCTGCATGACGAGGCCGAGGCCGACCCCGAAGACGAAGAAGCAGGCGCTCGTCTCCCAGGTCGAGCTGTTCTCCGTCAGCTCGTGGAGCAGCAGCAGCCCGAGCGCTGTGATACCCGTGCCCGCGATGGGGAAGACCTTCCAACGGCCCGTGCGCGAGACGATCTGGCCGGAGACGGTCGAGGTGATGAACATGCCGAGGACCATGGGCAGCATGTGGACGCCGGACTCGGTGGGAGTGACGCCCTGCACGACCTGGAGGAAGGTCGGCAGATAGGTCAGCGCGCCGAACATCGCGAAGCCCACGACGAAGCTGATGACCGAGACGAGGGTGAAGGTCCGGATCCGGAAGAGCTTCAGCGGCAGCACGGGCTCGGCGGCGCGCCTCTCGACGTACACGAACCACACCAGGAGTACGGCTCCGAGGGCGGTGAGTCCGATGATCTGCGGGGAGTCCCAGGCCCAGGTGTTGCCGCCGAGGGAGGCGACGAGGACGAGGCAGGTGGCGACCGAGGCGATGAGGAACGTACCGAGGTAGTCGATGGTGTGGCGGGTGCCGCGGGCGGGGATGTGCAGCACGGCGGCGATCACGAAGAGGGCGACGATGCCGATGGGCAGGTTGATGTAGAAGACCCAGCGCCAGGAGAGGTGCTGGGTGAAGAGCCCCCCGAGCAGGGGGCCGAGGACGCTGCTCGCTCCGAAGACGGCGCCGAAGAGCCCCTGGTACCTGCCGCGTTCCCGGGGAGACACGAGGTCGCCGACGATGGCCATCGACAGGACCATGAGACCGCCGCCGCCAAGGCCCTGGAGCGCGCGGAAGCCGATGAGCTGGGGCATGTTCTGCGCGACGCCGCAGAGGGCGGAGCCGACGAGGAAGATGACGATGGCGCCCTGGAAGAGCTTCTTGCGGCCGTACTGGTCGCCGAGCTTGCCCCACAGGGGTGTGCCCGCGGTCGACGCCAGGATGTACGCGGTGACGACCCACGACAGGTGCTCCATACCGCCGAGCTCGCTGACGATGGTCGGCAGGGCCGTGGAGACGATGGTCTGGTCGAGTGCGGCGAGCAGCATGCCGAGGAGCAGTGCTCCGATCGCGACCATCACACTGCGCCGGCTCCGCCCGTCCTCGGGCGCCGGGCCACCGCTGGGGTCTGCCGCGCGTACTTCCTGGGCCATGGGCATCTCCTCGGGTCCGTTCCCCACCCCATCCTGATTGGAATGTCCGGTTATGGCCTGCGGAGGCCACGCCCGTTACCCCGGTCGCGGAGGCCGTGCCATGTGCGGGCTGCATAATCTCTGCCAGGCGAACTGGGGAGGGGCCTGGCTGTGGTCGGACACATCTGTCCTGAATGCGGTGTACACAGACCGCGCTGCGCGTGCGTCGAGGCGGAGATAGCCGCGGCGGAGGATTTCGATCCGCTGCGGATCCGTCCGTACGTGACGCTGGATGCCGTCGCCGAGGCGGGGAAGGCGCCGACGCCCCCACCGGAAGCGGTCGCGGGGCCGGGGCCGTTGCCGGGCGGGGATGCGCTCTCCGGGACGGGTTCGGTCTCCGGACCGGGCGCCGGTGGGGTCTCTGGAGCGGGTTCGGTTTCCGGACCGGACACGGTCTCCGGACCGGGCGCCGGTGGGGTCTCCGGGCCGGGGACGGGGCCGGGCGGGGGGGCTGACTCGGCCGAGACGATGCCCCTGTTCCTCGGCGGGATCGCGACGGAGGCCGAGGCCTACGACATCGAGTACGACCCCGAGTGGGGGCCGCACGAGCCCGAGCGCCCGGCCACCCGCCGACGTGGCGCGTTGGTGGCGCTCGCGGCGGCGGTCGCGGTCGCGGTGGTCGCCACGGCGGCGGTCGCGGGAGGCCTGCTCGGCGATGGGAACGAGCCGGACGACCGGGCCGCCGCGCCCACGCTCACCGCGAGCGCATCGGAGAACGTCGCCGTGTCGGAGGCCCCGTCCTCCTCGGCCTCCACGCCTTCGTCGTCCGCCTCCGCCACGGCCTCGGCCTCACGCTCCGCGTCGCCCTCGTCGTCGTCGCCGTCGCCGTCACCCTCCACCCGTACGGCGGAAGTGAGCGCCACGACCTCGGCCAAGCCGCCGTCACCTACGGCCACCCGGACCACCTCGGCACCGAGCCGCACGCCCACGGTCGCGCCGGTCGCACCGGCCCCGACCCTGCGCTACGGGGACACCGGTGCCGAGGTCGCGGAGCTGCAGCGGCGGCTCGAACAGGCGTGGTTCTACGACGGCCCGATCGACGGCGAGTACTCCAGACAGGTGCGGCGCGCGGTGGAGCGGTACCAGTCGTACCAGGACATCGAGGAGGACGGGGAGGGCGTGTACGGGCCGGAGACGCGGCGCGTACTGGAGGCGGAGACCTCGGGCTGAAGCGGGCGGGGACCCGCCGGCACCACGGTCCGGGACCAGCCGAGAGCGGGCGGGGACCCGCCGGCACCACGGTCCGGGACCAGCCGAGAGCGGGCGGGGACCCGCCGGCACCACGGTCCGGGACCAGCCGAGAGCGGCCGGGACCGGTCGGGACCGGTCCGAGAGCTACCGGGGCGGGTTCGAGCCCGGTCCGAGAGCGGCCGAGAGCGGGCGGCGCCACGGCAGCGAGGTCCGTGATGCGGGACGGATTGGCGCGGAGCCACCTCGTTTTGTATCGTCGAGGAACAAAGTGGCCCCGCCCGCACTCCCTGACCGGCGGGCGGGACCGCTCTGTCTCTCCTCCCACCCCTCTGGAGACCCTTCATGCCCGCGCTCACCACCCGCGCCCTGCTCCTCGACATGGACGGCACGCTCGTCAACTCGGACGCCGTCGTCGAGCGCTGCTGGCGCCGCTGGGCCGAGCGCCATGACCTCGACCCGGACGAGGCGCTCAAGGTCGTCCACGGCCGCCAGGGGTACGCGACGATGGCCGCCCTTCTCCCGGACCGGTCCATGGAGCAGAACTACGCGGACAACCGGGTGATGCTCGCGGAGGAGACCGCGGACCTCGACGGCGTCGTCCCGGTCCCTGGCGCCCCGGCCTTCATGGCCGCCCTCGACGGCCTCCCACACGCCCTCGTGACCTCGGCGGACGAGAGACTCGCCCAGGCCCGGATGGGCGCGGCGGGGCTGCGGATGCCGACGACACGGGTGACCGCGGAGCACGTCGGCGCGAGCAAGCCGGACCCGGAGGGCTTCCTCAAGGGCGCGGCGGAACTGGGCTTCGACCCGGCCGACTGTGTGGTCTTCGAGGACTCCGAGGCCGGCATCCGGGCGGGCCGGGCGGCGGGCATGCGCGTGGTGGGCGTGGGCCCGAGGGCGGTGGCCTTCGCCCCGGACGTCCACGTCCAGGACCTCACCACCGTACGGCTGACGCCCCTCCAGGACGGCTCCCTCGGCCTGACGTTCGCGTAACGGCCCGCCCCGCCCGGGCGCGCACGGGCCGACAGCGGACGGAGCGAGCACCCCTCACCCCCGCGCGACCACGCCCCAGGCACCCCTCACCCCCGCACCACCACGCCCCGGGCACCCTCACCCCCGCGCCACCACGCCCCGGGCGACCAGCTCCAGGACGACCGCCACCGCCACCGCCTGCACCACCATCAGCGCCACCAGCACGAACAGCTGCACCGCCCCCGCCTCCCACGGCGACGCGCCGCCCAGCAGCATCCCCACGAACGCCCCCGGCAGCGTCACGAGCCCCACCGTCCGCGTCTGGTCGAGCCCCGGCAGCAGCGCGTCCGACGCCGCCCCGCGCGCCACCTCAAGCCGCGCCTCCCGCTCCGGCAGCCCGATCGCGAGCCCGGCCTCCACCTCACCCCGTCGCGTCGCCAGCTCGTCGAGCGCCCGCCGCCCGCCCAGGACCGTCGCGGTCAGCGCGCCGCCGATGAGGATGCCGGTGACCGGGATGAGCGCCACACCCCGCACCGGAACGAGTCCCGTGAGCAGCAGCGTCCCGACGACCGGTCCGACGCCGGCCGCGATCGGCACCCCGGCCCACCACCGCCCGCGCCCCTCCCCCGGGACCATGCGCCGGCCCGCCGTCCACGCCGCCACCCCGTACATCACCAGCAGAAAGACCAGCAGCAGCGGCAGATACCGCATCACCCAGCCGATCACGAGCGACACCGCGACCAGTTGGACCGCGGCGCGCCCACCCGCGGTCAGCGAGTCGCGCGGGCGCCCGAGCCGGGCGAACGCGACGACGCCCGCGGCCACGGCGAGCAGAACGGCGAGAACCACCCCAAAGGTGATGTTCACTTCCAGAAGCACACGCCAACCCTAGGGCGGAGAAACGGAAGTGCCGTTCCGTCACACCTCTTGATGTGACGTGCTCATGTCGTCACCCTGTTACCTGGCGCACCCCCCACCGCAACCTGGCGCCGCCACGATGACCGGGCCGCCGGGCACCCACCCGGGCACGCACCGGGCACTTCGTCCCACACGCACCGGGCACCCGCCCGGGGCGCGCAGGGCGACCGCTCGGAACGGCACGGCCAAGGTCCCCCCACCCCAAGGGAGTTCGCATGCTTGCCGCCAACGTCTACGCGCGTCGAATAGCCCGTCGCGCGACCGTCCTCGCCGCCACCGCCGCCCTCTCCGTCACCGGCCTCCTCGCCACCGCACCGACCGCCCAGGCGGCCATGCCCACGCCCGTCAGCGCGGCCACCGCCCGTACCTACCTCGCTTCCCTCACGGTCAAGGCGGAAGGTTCCTCCTCCGGCTACAGCCGTGATCTCTTCCCCCACTGGATCACCCAGTCCGGCGCCTGCAACACCCGCGAGGTCGTCCTCAAGCGCGACGGCGTGAACGTCGTCCAGAACTCCAGCTGCGCCGCCGTCAGCGGCAGTTGGTACTCCCAGTACGACGGTGCCACCTGGTACGCCGCCTCCGACGTCGACATCGACCACATGGTGCCGCTCGCCGAGGCCTGGCGCTCCGGCGCGAACTCCTGGACCACCGCCAAGCGCCAGCAGTTCGCCAACGACCTGACCCGCCCGCAGCTCATCGCCGTGACCGACAACGTCAACCAGTCGAAGGGCGACAAGGACCCGGCGGAGTGGATGCCGCCGCGCACCTCGTACCGCTGCACGTACGTCCGCGCGTGGGTGCACGTCAAGTACTACTGGGGCCTGAGCGTGGACTCCGCCGAGAAGAGCGCCCTGCAGTCCGTCCTGAACGGCTGCTGAGAACGCTTCCGTCGCGCCTCCCTCGTTCCGTACCGTACGGGCGTTCCCTGCCGAACGGGCGGGACGACGGAGGAGCGGGGAGATCGATGGCGGCCGGACTGAGGCTCGGACCAGTACTCCGGTACGTCGACGGGGTGACGGGCGACTCGGCGACGATATGGGTCGAGACCGACCGCCCGTGCACGGCCGAGGTCCGTGGAGCCGCCGGCGCCGGGGGCTCCACCCGCACCTTCCAGATCGCGGGCCACCACTACGCGCTGATCCCGGTGACGGGCCTGACCGCCGGCACGACGACGGCGTACGAGGTACGGCTCGACGGCCGGAAGGTCTGGCCGCCGGCGGACTCCCGCTTCCCCCCGAGCACGATCCGCACCCCCTCCCCCGGCGACGAGGTCAGGGTGGCGTTCGGCTCCTGCCGCTGGGCGGCGAAACCGGCCAAGGGCGGGGACCCGGTGGGCCCGGACGCGCTGGACACGCTCGCCACGCACCTCGCGAGGCAGCTCGCGGACGGGCCCCCGGACGGGGGATCGGCGGGCGCGTCCGCCCCGCCCGAGGTGGCCGACCGTCCGGACGTCCTCGTCCTGTTGGGTGACCAGGTGTACGCGGACGAGACCTCGACCGCCACCCGACGCTGGCTCGCCGCACGCCGGGACCCGAGCGACCCGCCGGGCTCGGAGGTCGGGGAGTACGAGGAGTACACCCGCCTCTACGACGAGTCGTGGGCCGACCCCGAGGTCCGCTGGCTGCTCTCCACCGTCCCCAGCTGCATGATCTTCGACGACCACGACGTCATCGACGACTGGAACACCAGCGCCGCCTGGCTGGCCCGGATGCGGGCCACACATTGGTGGGGCGAGCGTGTGCTCAGCGGGCTGATGTCGTACTGGGTGTACCAGCACCTCGGCAACCTCTCCCCCGCCGAGCTGGACGCCGACCCGATGTACGCCGCGATCCGCTCCGTACCGGACGGCACGGAGCGGCTGCGGCGGTTCGCGGCCGAGGCGGACGCCGACCCGGCGTGTGTGCGCTGGAGTTACCGCCGGGACTTCGGCCGGACCCGGCTGCTGATGATCGACACCCGGGCCGCGCGCCTTCTGAAGGAGGACGCGCGGGCGATGCTGGACCCGGCCGAGGCGGCCTGGGTGCGCGAACAGGCGCTGTCGGACCGGGGTTCGTACGACCATCTCCTCGTCGGCACCTCGCTGCCCTGGCTGCTGCCACCGCTGATCCATGACGCGGAGGCCTGGAACGCGGCCCTGTGCCGTGGCGAGCGCGGCGGGCCGGCGGGGCGCTGGGCGCGGTTCGCGGAGGATCTGCGGCAGCGGGCGGACCTGGAGCACTGGGCGGCGTTCCCCTCGTCGTTCGAGGCCCTGACCCGGCTGCTCGCGGAGGCGGGCAGCGGTCCGGACGCACCGGCGACGGTGTGCGTGCTGTCCGGGGACGTCCACCACGCGTACGTGGCGGAGCCGCGCTGGCGCGACGAGCCGGCCGAGGGCTCCACGGGCCCGGGTGCGCGGCCCGAGGCGCGGGTGGTCCAGCTGACCTGCTCGCCGCTCCACAACGCGATCCCGCTCGCGGTACGCCTGGGCTTCCGCTTCGGGTGGAGCCGCGCGGGCAGCGGCCTGGGCCGCGTCCTGGCCCGGCACGTGCGCGTGGGCAGGCCCTTGATCGGCTGGCGCAGAACGGGCGGCCCCTGGTTCGGCAACCAGCTGATGACCCTCACGCTGCACGCCCGCTCGGCCCACCTGACACTCACCCAGGCGCGTGCGAACGGCCGGCTCGTCACCGTCGACGAGCGTCGCCTGAGCGGGAGTTGACCCCACGACGGGGAGACCGGCCGGAGCGCCCGCACCTCACGTGACGCTCGCCACAGATCGCCGCGCGACCGAATGTTGAAGTTGCAAGTACTAGTGAGGGGTGCCTAACCTGACGTCCTCATCGGTTCCCGTCCCCCCGCGTTCCGTTCCCCCGGGACCGACTCGACCGAAGGAGTCACACCCCCATGAATCCCCTGGCCAACCGCGTACAGCAGTCCCAGCCGTACGCGCTCGGACTGTTCCGCCTCGTCATCGGTCTGCTCTTCGCCTGCCACGGCGCCGCCTCGCTCTTCGGCGTGCTCGGCGGTGCCGTCGGCGGCGGCACCGTCCCGGCCGGCACCTGGCCCGGCTGGTACGCGGCCGTGATCCAGCTCGTCGGCGGCGCTCTCGTGGCCCTCGGCCTCGGCACCCGTACCGCCGCCCTGCTCGCCTCCGGCTCGATGGCCTACGCGTACTTCAAGGTCCACCAGCCCGAGGGGCTCTTCCCTCTCCAGAACGGCGGCGAGAGCGCCGCGCTCTTCTGCTGGGCGTTCCTGCTCCTCGTCTTCACCGGCCCCGGAGCCCCCGCTCTCGACCGTCTCTTCGGCGCCGGGGAGGAGCAGGCGCCGGAGCGGACCGAGGCACGGACCGAAACGCGTGCCGACGGGCGGACCGAAGCGCGTGCCGAGACGCGTACTGAGCGTGCTGAGGCGCGGGCCGAGGGGCGTACTGAGCGTGCTGAGGCGCGGACCGAGGGGCGGACCGAGCCCGTCGGGGCGTGACCGCAGGGGCCCGGACTGCGGCCGAACGGGCAGGGGCCGGAGATCGCGACAGCGATTTCCGGCCCCTGCCGGTCTCCGTCGGCCGCCCCCGCGTACGCTCTAGCGCTGTGAACGTGCTCGACAGCATGGGGTCACTGCAGTCGCTGACCGCGGGCCCGTGGATCTACGCGGCGGTGGCCACGTCGGTACTGCTCGACGTCTTCCTGCCGGTGCTGCCGAGCGGGGTCCTGGTGATCGCGGCCGCGACGGCGGCGGCGACCGCCACCGCGGCCTCCACCGATGTGCCCTCCGTCCTCCTCCTTCTCCTCTGCGCGGCCACCGCCTCCGTACTCGGCGACTTCGTCGCGTACCGACTGGCCTGGAGGGGCGGGGCCCGGCTGGACCGGGCCATCGCCCGCTCACGTCGGCTGACCCGGGCGCAGGAACGTCTCGGCGTGGCCCTCGCACGCGGTGGCGGACCGCTCGTGGTGATCGCGCGCTTCGCTCCGGCCGGCCGCTCGGTCGTCTCCCTGGGCGCGGGCGCGGCCCGGCGCCGCATCGCGGACTTCCTGCCCTGGTCGGCGCTGGCCGGGGTGGCCTGGGCCGGCTACAGCGTGGCACTCGGCTGGTTCGGCGGGCTGTGGCTGGGCGCGACCTGGTTCAGCGCGGGCGTCTCCGTCCTCGCGCTGTTCCTGGCGGGCGGACTGGCCGCCTATGTCATACGGCGTCCGGCTGCGGTTCCCGCGCCGGCTTCCTGAGCCCGCGCACCTCGAGCCCGTCGAGCAGCCGGGCGGTCGCCTCGGCGATCTCGTCCACGGCCCGGTCGAACACCTCGACGTTGTGCGCGGCGGGTCTGTGGAACCCGGACACCTTGCGTACGTACTGCAGGGCGGCGGCGTGGATGTCGTCCTCGGTCGCCTCTTCGGGCAGGACCGGCGGTCGGAGAGTCTTGATGCTGCGGCACATGCGTCCAGTGTCGCGCGCGCCACTGACAACGCGCCGCCCCGGACTCCCCTGAGCCGGGAACGCGCACCTCTCAGGAGCCGGGCCCCACGCGCCCGGGTTCAGCCCCCGATGCCGCGTCTGCTCCGTGCGTTGATCTCGGCGGCGCGGGCCCGCAGCTCCCTCATGGGCGTGGCGAGCTGCACGTCGCCGGGTTCGGCCTCCCATTCGCGGCCGCCGTTGACGGGCCGGATCAGGAACCGGCCGGCGACGCTGTCGACGTAGAAGCCGACCCGACCGGTGGCGGTATCGCGTACGAGGTCACCGGCCTCGGGCAGTGGTTGCACGAATCCCCTCCGTCCCGGAGTTCCAGGTCTCTAGAGATACACCCAGAGAAACCCCACGGCTCCCCTCTGTCAACGTATCTCTAGAGAAGTCCCCCGATGGATGGATCACTCGCACAGGTCGACGCAGAGGCGTGCGTCACCTGGTCGGAGCGCGCCGTAGGGTGTCCCGCAGACGAAGGGAGGTCCACCCATGACTGACCAGGACAGCGGTCGTCGGCCCAAGTACCAGCGCATCGCCGACGAGTTGAGAACCGCCATCCAGTCAGGCGCCTTCGCCCCCGGCGACCGGCTCCCCGGCGAGAACGATCTGATGACCACGTACGACGTGGCCAGGATGACGGCCCGCCAGGCGCTCTCCGTGCTGCGCACCGAGGGCCTGGCCGAGGCCCGCAAGGGCGCCGGGGTCTTCGTCCGCACGTTCAGGCCTCTGCGCCGGCGGGGCATCCCCCGACTGGCGCAGGACCACTGGGGCACGGGCCGCTCGGTCTGGTCGGCGGACATCGAGGACCGCGCGCTGGTGGTGGACCGGATCGAGGTCGGCCGGGCGACGGCGGACTCGCGTGTGGCCGCGGCCCTCGGCCTGCCGGCCGACGCCCCGGTCTGCGTCCGCAGCCGCCGCTTCGTCCTGGACGACAAGCCGGTCCTGCTCTCGGTCTCGTACCTCCCGGCCGACCTCGCCGAGGACACCCCCATCGCCACGCCGGACACGGGCCCGGGCGGCACGTACGCACGACTGGCCGAGCTCGGCCACCAGCCGGTGCACTTCCGTGAGGAGATCCGCTGCCGCATGCCCACGGCCGACGAAGCCACCCGGCTCTCCCTGGAGTTCGGGACACCGGTGATCCTGATCGGCCGTACGGCCTTCACGGCGAAGGGAGTCGCGGTCGAACTCAACGAGATGACGCTGGACTCGGCGTCGTACGTCCTGGAGTACGACTTCGACGCGTGACGCCGTGCGGGACGCCCCGGAAGGCCGGACGGAGCCCGCCGACGCGGACCTCACGCCTGTCGAACAACTCCTCGCCGGGGAAGGAGCCTTCGACCCCAGGGCGAGGGGGCCGATCGCGGCGGGGCCAGGGGTGGGGCGTGGCGGTGTGCCCCCGACGTGACGAGGTCGCGGCGGACGCCATGTGACGTCCGGTCAGGAGTGCGGCACGACGGCCACGGGGCGGGGTGCGCGGTGGATCACGGCGTGGGTGACGGAACCGTGCGGGAGCCCCGGCCCGACCGGCGTCGACCGACGATCAGGGCGTCCGACGAGGTGCGCGGCGGCGCGCCCTGGAGCGGACACCTCGGAGACCCGCCCCGCCGGGAGGGACCCACCGCGTTCGAGAGCGCCGACGCCGTCCCGTCCCCCTCGCCCGCCGCACGGTGCCGGTGGAAGGGGAATGCCAGGTGTTCACGCTGGGGCCGTGGCAGCGGCGCCTCTGCCGAACGGAGAGCTCGGTCACTCTCAGATCGCCGTCACGATGAACCCATACCTCCGACGATCACCGGAGGCGAGCGACAGGTCGCATGAACCGGCTGCTGCGCCCACACCGGCCCGAGTGAGCGACTGCAGTCAGCGCCCACCGTCAAAGGCCCCCAGCCGTGATCGGCTGGGGGCCTTCGTGCTGGTGGGCGCGGACGGTTTCGAACCGCCGACATCTGCTTTGTAAGAACACGGGAAGCGCCCCGCGAGGATTTCCGAGAGTTTCCGAGACCCTCCGAGAGCCTCTCTATGGGGATCTTGCGGAGCTTGACGAGACTCTCCGAGAATCTCCGAGACGCTCCGAGCCGGGATTGTGGACTCGTTGTGGACCCCACCCCGCGCGGTCTCACGAGACTGCCGTGAGGTGCCGCTGCTTCTGCCCCTGCATGGCGGCCAGCACCGTCGACAGAGCCTCATCACTGCCGTGGGTGTAAAGCCACGTGACCCGGCCGCCGCGCTTCTGCCCGAGGACCAACTGCACGTCCTTCTCCGAGACCCCCTCGGCGTGGAGACGGGTCGCAAGGGCATGCCGGTAGTCGTGGACCCGCGGCCACCACTCGTTCCGGCCCGTCTCCGCGTTCTTCACCTGCCGGGCGATTCCCGCCGCCTTGATAGCTGGCAGCCAGACGCGCTTGAAGTTGTTCCTGTTCAGGACGCCTTCGATGGTGACCTCGACGAGCTCGCCCGCCGCGTTCCGTACCCGGCGCCGGCCGCCCGCGTTCGGGCTGCGGAAGATGAGCTCCTCGGGATGCATCCCGGACTCGATCGGCGACTCGGTGTCGGCCGGGCCCCACTTCTCGATCATCGTCTCGACAGCGGCAACGGCGGCCGGGGTGAGGGGAACGATCCGGAATCCGGCCTGTGTCTTGGGCGCGGCCTGCCTCATGAGGACTCCGCGGTCGTCGACGACCACTTCCCTGACTTTGACGATGTCGGCGCCCAGGTCAACGTGACAACGGCGCAGCGCGGTCGCCTCGCCCCACCGCATTCCGGTCTCCTCCAGGAACACGGCCAGGGGCTGATAGTACTCGGGCAGGTGGCTCCGCACGGCCGCGTACTGCTCCCGGGTGGGGGGCTTCAAGTCGTCGGGGTGGCGCGCCGGAGGGGACGCGGTCACCTTCACGTGCTCCCCCGGGTTGAACGGCAGGCGCTGATCCCGGACGGCGTCGCGGAGCATCATGTTGAGGAGCTCCAACACCTTCTTCTGGGTGGCGTGCCCCTTCACCTCGGCCGTGATCCAGCCCTGGAGTTCCATGTGGGTGAGGCTGTTGAGCTTGCGCTTGCCCCACTTGCTCTCGATGTGCTTCCACGAGGCCAGCTTGCGGTTCCGGGTGGTGGTGCGGCCCTGCTTGTGCGCCGGCCACCACTGCTCGAACCAGTCGGCCACAGTGACCTCGCCGCGCTTCGGGTCGAGGTAGGTGCCCTGGCGGACTGAGGTGCGGATGCTGTCGAGGAAGGCGTCGGCCTCGCTCTTCTTCGGGAAGTGCTTCGCCTTCTGGCTGCCGTCGGCATCCCGGTACCGGGCCTGCCACGAGCCGAGGCAGTCGCGGCGCTTCTTCCGCTCGCCGTACTGCTCCGGGGGGTACGCCTCCACGCACGGGGCGCAGCCGCACGTCTTGCTGCGCTTCTGCCGGGGGTTGTTGGTCGCTCTACGCGCCATGGCTCACCTGCTCGCTCCTACGCTGCTGAGGTACGCGGGGCAGGATGGTGAGAGGGGCCCCGCAGAAGCAGCGTGCACCAACTCGCGGTTGCGGTACGGCCAGTTCTTCGAGGATCCCCCGGAGGACGGTGAGCGTGGCGCTGCGGGGTAGGCTGGCAGGGAGGCTGACCAGTCGCCGTGTGGGATCCCAGAGGTCCGCAGAGGCGACGGATTCGGCGAGCTGGACGCGGATGCACATGCGGCCCCCTTGGTGCGGACGACTTGGGACGTCGGCCGCGGGGGAGGACGTGGCCGTTGTTCGACCGTACCCCCTACTAGGTGAATATGCGACCACTCTGCGTACGCCAAGTCCCTCCCGTTTCACAGGGAGTGGCGAAGTCCATTTCTGTTGGACTCGTGAAGACGGCAGAGGGTTGTGCGGCCGGAAGCTACTTTCTGTTGGCCTCGTTCAGGCCGCGGAGCTGGGCCTCGGTGAACTCCTGCTGCTCGGCGGTGAGCCCTTCAATGAGCCGCATGATGCGCTCGGCGCGGTCGGGGCCGAGTTTGCCGGGGACCTTGCGCTGGGTGGAGGCGAACAGCTCGTCGCGGGTGAATGCCGGGAACGCGGCTGCGATCGCTTCGAGGTTCTTCGCGCTGGGGATGCGCTTGCGGTGGACCCACAGGTTGACCGTCGCGTTGGACAGGCCGAGTCGGCGCGCTACCTCGCTGTCGCTGAGGCCGCCGTAGCTGTCCTTGAGTCGGTCGAGAAGCTGGGCGAAGTCCTCGCCGGGCGCCTCCTGGTCGTTATCCACACGCCAAGATTGCCCCGCCGCTTCTACTTTTCGCAAGTAAAAGTAGAAGCATGGCGCGTTCCAGTGCTGTGCGTAACCTCCCCGTCGCGCGCTGATGCACCGGCATACGCCGCCACCATAGAACGCCCATTCGAAGATCACAGTTGATTCGCCGAATCTCGGAACTTCTCGGCGAACCTCGTTGACATGACTCCAACTCTGACTGTAAAACTGTCACAGCACCTCAGAACGAGGGACTCACCCGCCTCACCCAGCACGAGGTACCCATGACAAAGCTGCTCCGCAAGGGCGAAGGCCAGCCACTCCGCGACGAAATGAAGCGGCAGGGACTGACCCTCGAAGAGCTCTCCGAGAAGACCCGCCGGGTCGACCCCGAGGGTCGCGGAGTCAGCCCGGCAACGATCGGCCGACTTACCACCAAGGGCCGCTCCGCCAGGGACCGCTGCGAACTCGGCACCGCGTGGCTCATCACCGACGTGCTCGACCGCCCGATCCAGCGGTACTTCCTCATGCCCACACATTCAACTCTGACTGTCGAAAGGTCAAGGTCTGATGCCGAAGAAGAGTGACCGCCTCACCGTGCTCCCCGTCGGCCTCGTGCCCCTGCTGAGCCAGCGCGGGATCGAGACGTACTACGACGTCTCCGACTGGCAGATCACCCAGTGGATCAAGCAGGGAATGCCCGTCGAGCCGTTCGCCGGCCGTCAGCGCAGGTTCGACCTCGCGAAGGTCAAGGCGTGGATGGCCGAGAACGACCCGGCGTTTCAGGCCGACGAGGCGCCGCAGCTGGTCGCCGCCTCCGCGTGACCGCATGAAAACGGGGCCGCCCGGACCGGGCCTGGTCCGAATGCGACCCCTCGCACCGCCCCACCTACAGGAAAGGGGAGACACGTGTCTTCCATCATGCCGTACACGTTCCCGGAGACCGGCACCCCAGTCCGGGTCGTCACCATCAACAACGAGCCCTGGTTCGTCGGCTCCGACGTGACCGCAGTGCTCGGCTACGGCAACGGCCGGGACGCCCTGGGCCGTCTGCCCGAACGGATGAAGAGTTCCGTCGCGATTTCCGACGGAACCCCGGGCAACCCGAACCGGGCGATCGTCTCCGAATCGGGCGTGTACCGGCTGATCATGCGGAGCAACCTTCCGGCCGCCGAGCGGTTCCAGGACTGGCTCGCCGAGGAGGTCCTGCCGTCGATCCGTCGTACGGGTTCGTATTCGGTCGCTCCTCCCGCTCCGGCGCTGCCGGATCTGTCGACGCCGCACGGGGTGTTGGCGCTGACGCAGCAGTTCGTTCGTGTGGCCGAGCAGCTGGTCGAGGCGGACGCGAAGCTGAAGGAGATGGAGCCGAAGGCCCTAGCTCACGACACGCTGATGGCTGCGCAGGACGGCGACATGCTGGTGCGGCAGGCGGCAAAGACGCTGGGGTGGCAGGAGAAGCAGCTCCGTCACTTCCTCCTCGACGAGAAGCTGATCTACCGCCGTCAGGCGACGTGCGGGAGTGCTCAGTACGACTTCTACGCGGCGCACGCGGACTGCTTCAACGCGGTCGAGCGGATGGTGGAGCACACGTGGGGTTCGTGTGCGCACTACACGCTGCACCTGACGCCTCGCGGGCTGTCGTTCGTGCAGATGCGGATTGAGAAGCGCCGCGCGGAGATGAACGCCGCGATCGAGGGCGGTGCCCGATGACGATCACCTCTCCCATCAACTTCCCCACCGGGGACCGGTACACGGTCGCCGTGGCCACCCCGTCCGTGTACCGCACGGTGGATCCGCTGTACGACGCGGACCGTGACGGTTCGACGCTGGTCGTGTCGGTGGACACGGCAATCGAGTGCGCTCGTTCGGCGCTGGCCCGGAACGAGGACGCGAGCATTCACGACCACGGCGCGATGCTTCAGGCCGCGTCGGACTTGCAGACGACGCTGCGGATGCTGGTGGCGTCGCTGGACGCGGAGCGTGCGGCGTGAACGCGCGGCGTGTGAACGCGGCGGCTGGCGTGGTCCATGCCGCGATGCAGACCCGGCAGACGGCGGCGGGGATCGCTGCCGCGTTGGAGTCGGCGTGCCTGCTTCAGTCGCCGGAGTCGGCGGCCGAGGTGTTCGCGCTTCGGGCCCGGGTGGCGGAGTTGGAGGCGGAGCGGCACTCGACGAACGAGTGGGTGACCGACGCGGCCGAGCAGCTGCGTGCGCAGCGGGACCGGATCGCCGAGTTGGAGACCGCCGCTGCCGCCCTTGTCCGCCCGCAGTACCGCGACCGGCACGGGGACACCTGGGAAGAGCGCGTCGATGGCGAGTACCTCCAGAACGTCCAGCTCGTCTCTGCCCAGGTACCGCATGAGAACGGCTGGTTCGAGGAGGCGGAGTCCGTACGTCGGGACTTCGGCCCCATGGACGAGGTCCCGGTGTCCGAGCCGGTGACGAAACTCCGCCAGCTCCTCGCCCCGCAGACGGAGGACCCGCACGACGGGCCGCTGCGCCAGCGGTTCGAGCTGGGCCGCGACCTGCCCGAGGTGACGCCGTGAACGCCTCCGTGGTGTGGGTCCTGGAAGCGGGCGAGGACTACGAAGGCGGCGAAATCAAGGGCGTCTTCGCCACCCGGGACACCGCGAAGGGCGCGTTCGTCGAGGCGGCCCAGCGGATGCCGTTCGGCCTCGATGGCGCCCGCGAGGACGAAGACGGGTCGCTGCACCTGCACGGCGGCTGCGACTGGCTGTCCCTCCGTCCGTACCCCGTGCAGACACAGGCCGCTCTCCCCGAAGGCGGTGCCTCGTGATCTGGCTCCTCGCGTTCTCGTTCGTCGTCCTCGCGTTCTGGCTCCTCGAACTCGCCCTCGGAGGCACCGATGCCCGCTGACCGCACGCCCGTGGATGGACCGTTCCGCATTCACGTCGAGCCGCTGCCGACCGGCGCCACCCTCGACATGACGCACTACCTCTCGACCGTCCTGCTGAACCTCGCCGCTGCGGCCGAGGAGGACGGCGAAGGACTCCTCTCCGAGCTGGTCCACATCGCCGAGTGCGCCCGGCAGGCCGCACACCAAGGCCCGGACTCCCACGCCGCACACGAGCGGGACGAGCGGGTCGCCGACCTGCTGGCCGAGGTCGCCGACGAAGGCAAGGTGCCGGTGTACGGCTTGCAGGTGTTCCGCCTCGCCGCGCGGCTGAACGCGATCGGCACGCCGAAGGCCGTCCCCGGCCAGCGCCAGGGAGGTGCTGCCGCGTGACGCGCAACATTCCCACCACCCCGTGCGACGACCCGACCGACACGATCATGGCCGCCGTCGCGCACGGCATGACCGGCAACCCGCTGCTCGGGATGAACCTGCTCGGCCCGTTCGTCAAGGGCGGTCCCACCACGACGGTCTCGATGTGCGCCGCGCTCGCCAGTGTGGCCGTCGTCGCCTTCGAGAAGCAGAACCCTGGCGCCCGAGGCACCTTCGGTCTCCTCGCCTTCCACGGTGACGTACCGACCGACATCAGCGCCATGCCGCCCGGCCCGCGGTTCGCCGCCCAGTTCACCGCGGCATGGGCCAACGGCCAGCAGCAGACCGCCTACGCCCTCTTCAACGCCCTGCTCGGCAAGGAGACGGACGAGGACGCACGGAACCTCGCCGAGGGCATCCGCGCCCTCTACGACATGGCCGTCACCTCCGCGCAGCAGATGCGAGGTGGCGCTCGATGACGAACACCGCGCAGGCCGGGGCACAGGCCCCGGCCGCCGGCCGCCTCCGTAAGGCGACCGGCAAATCCACCATCCGCCGTACCTATCTGCTCGCCACCCTCCGGAACCTCGGCGGCGGACCGGTCACAACCAAGCTGGCACTGAACATCTACGCCCAGTCGGGCGAGTGGGCCACGGTCGGCAGGAACACCGCGCGCCGCGACCTGCGTGACCTCGCCCGACGCGCGTACCTCGTTCCCGCCGAGCACCACGGGACCCGCTTCTACACACTCGGCAGCGACCCGAATCCCGCTCACCCGGTGCGCGGTGTCCGGAAGTTGGTCCTGGAGACGATCCAGACGGAAAGCGGCGAGTGGACGACCGGCCGCGTCCGGCGAACGTGGCGCCAGCACATCGGCACGCATGTCCTGCGCATGAGCGTTCGCCGCTACCTCGCCGATCTACACCGCGACGGCTACCTCGACCGCCACGGCGACGACACTCCCCGCCGCTTCTACACCTACCGGGATGGAGAGGACCGATGACCACCGCCACACAGGCCGCCGGCCTCATCGCCGAGCCCGGCGTCTACGACATCCCCGCCGAGGAGTACCACGCCCACCGCGACTCGCTGTCGTCGACCGGTGCCCGCACGATCCTGAAGGCGCCGGCGCTGTTCCGGTACGAGCAGGACCACCCGCAGCCGCGCCGAGCGGTGTTCGACTTCGGCACGGCCGCCCACAGGCTCGTCCTCGGCGACGGCCCGGAGCTGGTCGCTGTCGAGGCGGACGACTGGCGTACGAAGGCGGCCCGCGCCGAGCGGGACGACGTCGAGGCCGCGGGCGGAGTCGCACTGCTGGCCGCCGACTACGACCGGGTGCAGGCGATGGCCGACACGCTGCGCCGCCACCCGATCGCTTCGGCGCTGTTCGCACCCGACGCCGGGCGCCCCGAGCAGTCCCTGTTCTGGAAGGACGCCCCGACCGGGGTGATGCGGCGGGCTCGGCTCGACTGGCTGCCGCATCCGCGTGACGGACGGCTGGTCGTCACCGACTACAAGACGACCGTCTGTGCCGCGCCGGATGCGCTGGAGCGCACGATTCTGACGTACGGCTACCACCAACAGGCCGCCTGGTACCTGGACGGCGTCCGGGCCCTCGAACTCGGCGACGAGTCCGCCGTGTTCCTCCTGGTGTTCCAGGAGAAGACCGCCCCGTACCTGATCACGGTCGTGCAGCTGCCGCTCACGGATCTTCGGCTCGGCGCCGCGATGAACCGCAAGGCCCTGAACGCCTACGCCGAGTGCATGGCGTCCGGCCGCTGGCCCGGCTACGTGCCCGACGACCGGCCGCACCTCCTTTCCCTGCCCGCGTGGGCCATGAACCGCCTGACCGAGGAGTACCTGTGAACCAGCCCATCGAGCGCATGACGCCGGCCGCCGCCCCCGCGAGGGTCGGGCAGGGCACCGCCGTGGAGCAGTCCCGCGCGGTCGCCGAGGTCCAGGCCGCAATCGTTGTCGCGCAGCAGTGCCCGCGGAACATCGCCACCGCCATTGCTGAGATGCGGCAGGTGTGCGCTCAGCCGTACCTCGCCGAGCGGGCGTTCTTCCGCTACTCCCGCGGCAGCGGCACGATCACCGGCCCTTCGATTCATCTGGCCCGGGCGCTGGCCTCGTGCTGGGGGAACGTCGACTACGGCCTCGTCGAGATGCGCCGCGACGACGAGTACGGCGAGTCGGAGATGAAGGCGTACGCGTGGGATGTCGAGAAGAACACCCGCACCTCGTCGACGTTCATCGTCCCGCACAAGCGTGACCAGAAGGGTGGACCGAAGCAGCTCACCGACATGCGGGACATCTACGAGAACAATGCCAACAACGGCGCCCGCCGCGTCCGTGAGGCGATCTTCGCGATCCTCCCGCCGTGGTTCGTCGAGGAGGCGAAGGAGCTGTGCGCCAAGACCCTCCAGGACGGCGGCGGCAAGTCGCTGCCGCAGCGGGTCGCCGACGCGATCCGGGCGTTCGAGGGTATCGGCGTCACGACGGACCGCATCGAGGGCAAGTTCGGCCGAAAGGCGAGTCAGTGGACTGAGCACGACGTGGCGCAGCTCCAGATCGCCTTCCGCTCCATTCAGCAGGGCGAAGTCACTGCCGAGGACGAGTTCCCTTCGCTCGTCACCCTCTCCGAGCTCAACGGCCAGCAGCCCTCCGAGGTGGCGCCGTGACCCTCACCCAGACCCCCGCGCCCGGGATGACCACCCTCCCGGGCGCGGGCACCAACTGGCCCACCGTGTACGGCCTCGACCTGTCGCTCACCTCGACCGGCATCAGCAACGGCACCGCCGCCGAGGCCCTCATCCCGCAGCACCTCACCGGACACGACCGGCTCGAATTCCACCGCCGCAGCGTCCACGAGCGGATCCCGGAGGAGACCAGCCTCGTCGTCATGGAGGGGCCGGCCATGTCTCTGGGCTACCGGCCCGGCGTCGAGGAGATGACCTATCTGCGTGGTCTGGTCAAGCACGACCTGTGGCGCCGCCGGATCCCGCTCGCGGTCTGCTACCCGCAGCACCGCATCATCTACGCCACCGGCGCCGCGAACCCTGCCAAGCACCTTCCCGCCGCCCAGCGGAAGACTGCGGCAAAGGGCATGGTCCGCGACGCCGTCATCGCGCGGTACGGCGTGCCGTGCGAAGGGCGCGGCCGGTACGACCAGGCCGACGCCGTGATCCTCGCCGCGATGGGGATGCACTGGCTCGGCTACCCGCTGGCCGTCCTGCCTGACACCCACCGGCGCGCCCTGGACGGCGTCGCGTGGCCCGAGCAGATTCCGGCGGTGGCCCGATGAGCGAGACCCGCGGAATCGGCCAGCCCCGTGCGTACGACTGGCGTGACGACGCCGACTGCCAACGCCTCGGGCTCGACCCCGAAGGCTTCTTCCCCGTCGGCACGTCCGCCGTCCCGATGGCGCAGGCCGCCGAGGCCAAGCGGTTCTGCCGTAGCTGCCCCGTCGCCATGTCCTGTGCCCGCTGGGCCATCGACCGTCGGATCGACGACGGCGTGTGGGGCGGCGTTGACGAACTCCAGCGCCGCCACATCTTCCGGACCAACAACGCCAACCAGCTCAACGACCCGGACCATGTCGGCGAACTCGTCCACGCGGTGTGGGCCAGGGACACCAGCGGCCCGCTCATCGACACCTACCTCTCGCGCACGGAGCAGGAGGACAACGGACACGTCCGCTGGACCGGAAGAACCACGAGCAACTTCCAGATCGAAGGCCGGGTCTACACGCCGAATCAGCTCGCATTCGTGGTCGGCCGCAAGCGGCGTCCGGTCGGCATCGTCCGCAACGACTGCGGCCGGAAGGGCTGCGTCGCTGCGGAGCACCTGACCGACGAGGAGATCCGAACAAGCCGGGATCCGTTCGGAGTCGTCGCCCGGGACGCCGCGTGACCACCGACGAGGCTCCGCTCCTGGACTGGCGGGACTCCTCCCACTGGTCCAGGACGCCGAAGCCCTGCCGGTACTGCGGCAAGGACGCGTACACCCGCGACTCGAAGCGGTCTCCCGCACACAAGACCTGCGCCGAGCAGGCCCTCGCCCAACAGGCCGCCGAGGCCACCGAGGCGTACGACGCCGAACGCCTCGGCTGACCGCCACACCCGCACCAGCACCCGGAGAGCCCCAGTTGAGCACTGACGAGCAGGCCACCCGCGCCAGCGGCAGCGTGCCTAACGCCTACGGCAACGCCCTCGCCTGGCGCTGGTCCCGTGAGATGCCCACGGCCCTGCGCCGCGGCTTCCTCACCCTGCTCTACGCCCTCCGCGCCATGGCCAACGCCAACGGCGAACTCCGCTTCCCCGACGGCCCGATCCGCATCCAGGACATCGCCAAGGCGGCCGGCTCGAACGAGAAGGACACGCGCCGGTACCTGAACGCCGGCATCGCCGCCGGAGTGGTCGCGGTGAAGGGCGAGCAGAAGCGCGGCAAAGCGACTCTCTACACCCTCGTCCTGTGTCCCATGCCCGACTGGGGAGCAGCCGAGAACTCGCTGAAGAGCACCCGCCGGCCCCCTGCCAAGGACCCCGCGCCGTGGCAGGACGGCGGAGAAAGTTCGGGCCTCCGCGACCCGAACCAGTTCGGGCCCCCGCGACCCGAACTTTCCGAGGAATCCGGCGAGGAAGTTCGGGTCCCCGCGACCCGTATGAGTTCGGGTCCCCGCGACCCGATCGGTTCGGGCCCCCGCGACCCGAACAACCCAGGTAGTACCCAAGAGATCTCCCAAGACGGGGCTGAGGTGGTCTTCAAGCCTCAGGTAGTTGGGGCGTCCGGTCCTCAAAAGATCGACTCCGCCCAACACCAAGACCACGACACCGCACGGCCGGTCGGCTTCCTCCGCTGCTCCCGCTGCCACGAGCGCCTCATCCCCGACCCCCGCCGGCCCGAACGCACCACCCACAGCCACTGCACCGAGAGGACCGCCTCATGACACCCCAGGAGCGCCTCTACGCCGAGGAAATCCCCACCGGCACCTTCGGGGACGCCAGACCCGCCCACAGCCGCTCACAGCGCCTCCCACGCCCCTGGACGCGCGAAGAGCAAGCCGCCCACTACCGCGAACTCGCCGAAGCCCTCGGCATACCCCACCTCAGCGCCATCACCGCCGCATGAGCGCCCGCCGCTGGCACGCCGACAGCCCTGGATGGTTCCGATCCCCCGAAGGCGTCACCGCCGTCCGCGACCGCACCGGCCGCATCTGGACCCGCCACACCACCCGCTGGACCACCAACGGCAACCACTGGATCCGCTGGCGCACCCTCGTCGCCGACCACGGCCCGCTCAGCGAGGAGACCCGATGAAAACCCTGTGGCGCCGCCTCACCCACCGCCGCACCGGCACAACCCCCGCCGCCTCCGTAGCCGTCATCGCAGCCGCCCTCGACGACTACCGCCTCACCACACCCGACCACCAACAGACCCCCCACGACGCCGCCCACTACACCGCCACCTACCTCGCAACCCACGGCTGGACCATCACCCCCGCCGCCTGACCCAGGAGACCCACATGCCCGAGCCCCTTGAGGCCCGCTGCGACCACTGCAAGCAGACCCGGCCCCTCTTCCTCTACGAACCCGACCACGACTTCCACATCACCGGCATCACCTGCGAATGGTGCACCCGCGACAAGCAGCCCCTCCTCTGCACCCGCTGCTGGAGCACCGAGAAGCAGCGCGAGGAGAACACC
>NZ_JBHUYJ010000001.1:106993-213016 GCF_042668715.1 Streptomyces sp. NPDC057271 | reverse complement strand
CGGGGCGGGTGGCCTCGGGTTTCACTGTCGTGAGCGCTCGGGGTTCAGGAACCCGGGTCCCGCTCCCAGCGGTAGAAGCACTGCGCCATGGCGTCCTTGGGGCTGCGCCATGTCGCCGGGTCGTACGCGCTGACGTACGCCGACAGCTTCTCGCTGGCGTCCCGGAACTCGGGATGCCCCGCGAGCTTCGCGATGGCCGGCGCCGGGTCCTGCTCGGACTCGATGAGGTGCAGATACACGTCGCCGAACTGGAAGAGGCGACGCCGGTTGACGCCGACCAGGTGCGGGAGTTCGCCGCGGTCCGAGGCGGCGAACACGTCGGCGATCGCCGGCGCCGAACCTGGCGCCATGCGGGCGACGATCAAGGCGTGGTGCATCGAGCGTCCTTCCTGGGTGTGCGATGTACGGGAGCCCGGTGTACGGGTGTCAGCCGGGCAGGACCGAGGCGCTCCGGCGGTCGCGGGCGACCTGCTCGATGCGGTCCCGGATCAGGGACATCTGGGTACGCGAGTTGCGGTTGATGTTGTCCGTCATCCAGTCGTCGTCGACGGGAGCCTCGGGCTTCATCGCGAAGTCCTGCACCCAGCGCATGTGGACGCCGGCCGGCGTCTCCTCGTACTCCCACCGGATGTCCATGTGGGCGAAGGGGCCGGTCTCGACGCGGCGGGCGCGGACGGTCCGCTTCGGACGGTCGACGGTGCGCTCCGAGACCCAGCTCCAGACCTTCCCGTTGTCGTCCGGGTGCATGGTCAGGCGGAAGGTCGTGGAGTCGCCCTCCCGCGAGAGCACCTCGACGGAGGCGTACTCGCTGAAGAGGTTCGGCCAGTTCTCGATGTCGTTGGTGATGTCCCACACGAGGTCGAGCGGAGCGTCGATGGTGATGCTGTTGTCGGTGTGTCCGGACACGTCAGACTCCCGTCTTGAGGGTGGTGTTGACCAGGTCGACGAACTCGGCGGGCGTCTTGCAGCGCTCCGCGTCGGTGGGCAGCGCCACGCTGTAGCGGTTCTCCAGCTCACCGACGATGCCGAGCAGGCCGAGCGAGTCGAGGCCGATGGTGTTGAAGGGCGCGTCCGGCGCCTTCGCGAGTTCCTTGGGGTCGACCGTGACTCCGGCGGCCTGCTTCATCAGCGTGGCGAGGTCGTCGAAGGTCAGTGCGGTGGTGATCATGTGTGTTCTCCTTCCCGCCCGTCCTACCGGGCGGAGTCGCCGCCGCGGCGCACGACCAGCGCCGCGTTGGATCCCATGAGTCCCCTGCTGAGGACGAGGGCCGTGCGCAGCTCGGCGGGGCGAGCGCGGGACATCACCAGATCGAGGTCGTGGCAGATGTCGAACACGTTGGGGGTGGGGGGCACCACGCCGTGCTCCATGGCGAGGACCGCGGCCGCGATGTCCAGGACGGGTGCCCCGCAGTACGCGCGGCCGATCCCGGTCTTGGGCGCCGTGACCGGTACGCGGCCGCCGTGCGGCCCCAGGGCGTCGGCGATCGCCAGCGCCTCGGCGCGGTCGGCCTCCGGGACGCCCAGGGCGTCGGCGAACACGACGTCGATCTCCTCGGGGGCGCAGGCGGCCTCGTCGAGGGCGCCCCGGATCGCAACGGCGAGCCCCTCCCGGGATGCCTCCCAGCGGGAGGCGCCGGTGAACGTGGCGGCGTGCCCGGCCACGACGGCCCGGACGGCGGTTCCCCGGTCGCGGGCGCGCGCCTCGTCCTCGACGACGAGCATGGCGCCGCCCTCCGCCGGGACGAAGCCGCAGGCTCCGGCGGTGAAGGGGCGGTAGGCACGGTCCGGCTCCTCGACGGTGCTGAGCTCCGGATAGCCGAGCTGGCACACCATCGAGTACGGGGCGAGGGGCGCCTCGGCGGCGCCGACGATCACCGCGCCGGTGCCGCGCCGTACGGCCCGGGCGGCGTGCGCGACGGCGTCCAGGCCGCCGGCCTCGTCGCTCGCGACCACTCCGCAGGGGCCCTTGAAGCCGCTCCGGATGGAGATCTGGCCGGTGCTCGCCGCGTAGAACCAGGCGATGGACTGGTAGGGGCCGACGAACTTGGACCCCTGTCCCCAGAGCTTCTGCAGCTCCCGCTGGCCGAACTCGCCGCCTCCGGACCCCGCGGCGGTCACCACGCCGATGGAGAAGGGCTCCTGCGGGTCGTCGCGGGCGAGACCGGCGTCGTCGAGGGCCAGGGAGGCCGCTGCCATCGCGTAATGGCTGAAGCGGTCCGTCTGGACGATGAACCGCTCCTCGATCAGGGTCGAGGCGTCGAAGCCCCGTACCTCGCCCGCGACCTTCAGCGGGAGCCGGTCGCATCCCTCACGGGTGATCAGGTCCAGGACGCCGAGGCCTTCCCGGACGGACTTCCAGTACGCGTCCGCGTGCTGTCCGTTGGGGGCGATCACACCGATACCGGTGATGACGGCCCGCTGAGGGCGCTCAGTGCTCATCGTGACCTCCCACCCGGCCCGGTCAGCAGGACCGCGGACTGGAAGCCGCCGAATCCGCTGCCGACGGAGAGGACGTTCCTCAGCTTCCGCGGGCGGGCGGTGCGCGGCACGTAGTCCAGGTCGCACTCGGGGTCGGGGGTCTCGTAGTTCGCTGTCGGAGGCACCACCTGGTGCTTCAGCGCGAGGACGCAGGCGACGACCTCGATCGCGCCGATCGCGCCGAGCGAGTGCCCCACCATGGACTTGATGGAGCTCATGGGCGTGTCGTAGGCGTGCGCGCCCAGGGACCGCTTCACGGCGGCGGTCTCGTGCCGGTCGTTCTGCCGGGTGCCCGAGCCGTGCGCGTTGACGTAGTCGATCAGGGTGGGGTCGAGACGGGCCTGGTCGAGCGTGTTGTCGATCGCCCGGGCCATCTCGAGCCCCTCACTGGTCAGACCTGTCATGTGGTACGCGTTGCCGTACGTGGCGTAGCCGCTGATCTCGCAGTACACGTGCGCACCGCGGGCTCTGGCGTGCTCGTACTCCTCGAGGACGAGGACCGCCGCGCCTTCGCCCATGACGAACCCGTTGCGGTGGTCGTCGAAGGGCCGGGAGGCGTGCTCGGGGTCGTCGTTGTCGGGTGACGTCGCCTTGATGGCGTCGAAGCAGGCCATGGTGATCGGCGATATCGGCGAGTCGGACGCCCCGGCGATGCAGACGTCCGCCCGGCCTTCCTCGATGGTGTGGAAGGCGTAGCCGACGGCGTCCAGGCCGGAGGTGCAGCCCGTGGAGACGGTCTGCACCGGGCCGCGGGCGCCGAACCGCTCGGCGACGACGGAGGCGAGCGTGCTCGGCGAGAACGCCATGTGCAGCTTGGGGTCGGCCGCGCGGTGGTCGACGTCCCACCGGCGGCCGCCCTCGCTGACGAGGACGTAGTCGTGTTCGAGCCGGGTGGTGCCGCCGACCGCGCTGCCCAGGGAGACGGCGACGCGCCAGGGGTCTTCCGTGCCGGTGTCGAGTCCGGAGTCGCGTACGGCTTCTCCGGCGGCGACGACGGCGAACTGGATGTACCGGTCCGCGTGTCGGCTCAGATCCGGGTCCAGTCCGTGCGCCATCGGGTCGAAGTCGCACTCGGCGGCTATACGGGAGCGCAGGCCGGCCGGATCGAACAGGGTGATGCCGCGGGTCGCGGTACGGCCGTTGGAGAGGAGGTCCCAGAACGCCTTCGCTCCGGTGCCGCCCGGAGCGACCACACCGATACCGGTGACGGCCACTCGCCGGGTCACTCGATGGCCCCGCTTCGCTCGGACACCTGGGCCGGGTCGTGCACGGTCAGGTGCGGACCGGCCGCGGCGAGCTCGCCCTCCTCGGTGACCTCCGTGTCGACGTGGCCGAGGCTGGGACGCGGGGCGAGCGGGCCGAGGTGGAAGACCATGCGGGCCTCCACGTCGCCGACGTTGCGGAAGCGGTGCCGCATGTCGATGGGGATCAGGAGCCCCTGGTCCGGCTGGAGCCCGTACGTCTCGCCGTCCAGGTCCACTTCCAGAGCGCCCGAGACGACGTACACGAACTCCTCGGAGTACGGGTGGTAGTGCTCCCCGATGCGCTCGCCGGGCTGCACGATGGCCAGGCCCATGAAGCCGCTGGTGGAGCCCACCGTGGCCGGCGTGAGCATGGCCCGCAGGTCACCTCCGCGCCTGCGGTTGGGTTCCGTGTCGCTCAGGGTCACGATGCGTGGACGCTGCTTGAGCATGGTTCTGATACCTCCGAGTGTGGCAGTGACGTGCGGGGGACGGCCGCGGCCGGGGCCACGGCCGTACGTCAGGAGTCCGCCGAGCTGCGGTCGGTGACGGGCAGCATGTCGGCGTGCGACAGGAGCCGGTTGATGTTGCGCTCCGAGTCCAGGGAGCCCTCGACGCCAATCGCGGCGCCGTCGAGGAGACGCTCGAGTACCGCCGCCTTGCGGGGGCCCTTGAGGCCCAGGGAGGCGACGGGGTCGACGTCCAGGTCGCCGGTGATGTCGATGAGACGCACCACGATGTCGTCGCGCTGGAAGACCGTGCTGCCCCACACCGGGCTGTCGGGGTCGTCCGCCGCGGCCTGGTCCTGCTGTGCCAGCAGCCGGGCCAGGTCCATGCCGCGGCCTTCCTTCGCCGGGTAGTACAGCGCGTGGCGCCGCAGCCCGTCGGGAGCCGGCCGCCCGGCCACCACGTGGTGGACGGCAGGCAGGGCCGCCCGGGTGAAGAAGACGCGTGCCGATTCGGGGTCGGTCAGGTCCCGGTCCTGCTCCAGGTACGGGTTGATGGCCTCCTCGACCGCGCGTACCTCGGGCTGACGGGCGACGTGGCGCAGGGCCGCGAGCAGGTCGCCCTCCACTTCCACGGCTCGCACGACGCGGTTGCCGTGCATGAAGAGCGAGGTGCGGCGCAGCCGGGTGTTCTCGTCGACCTGGGCCTTGGGCGACTGGTAGCCGGCCAGGAGTTCCGCCACCTTCGACTCGGATCCCGGCTTGACGGTGAAGGTGAGGGCGTGGCGTGCGACGCCGTCGCCGACACGGGCCGCGACCTCCTCGCGCCCCGCCGCCGGGTCCTGGGCGAGCGGCTGTCGGGGGCCGGTCTCGCGGACGATGCTGTAGCGCATCGAGCGGGTGTCACGGACGCAGCTGTGCATCGGCCTGACGGTCTCGACGTGCTCCTCGCTGTTCACCCAGGCGAGGAAGGGCGGAGCGCTCTCCCACTCGCTGGTGATGAGCCACTGCGAGGGGTTCTCGATGGACTGGCAGAGCTGGTCGCTGATGTGTCCGGGGACGGAGGCGACCTGCCTGCGCATCAGCTCGTACGCGTCGAGGAACTGCTGCTGGGCACCTTCGTACAGATCGAGGAGCAGAATCACGCGCAGCCTGGAGCCGTCGAAAGCGGACTGGGATATGCGTCCCGAGTTGGTCATCCGACGCACCTCTTCTCTCTTCACGGAAGGGTCGGGAGGGACCGCCGTGCCCGATGAAGGCGCCGGGGTCGTCATGTGCCGATCGTCGGCGGGCTCCCCGTTCGACGCGACCCCCACGGGGCGGACGAGTGAACCCTGCGTCAATCGGGTGCTCCGAGCGCGCGCAACGCTCCCGGGAGGGCATGAATCTGCATCCCACCCCTGACTCGCGTCGCAGGTGACGCTGGAGGCATTCAATGAACCGATCCGAAGACGCCGGCGAGGTCGTTCACCGCACGCCCGTCCTCATCGTCGGCGGCTCTCTGGTGGGCTTGTCCACGTCGCTCTTCCTGGGGCGGCTCGGTGTGCCGCACACCCTCGTCGAGCGCCACGCGGCGACCTCGATCCATCCACGGGGGCGCGGCAACAACGTGCGCACGATGGAGCTGTTCCGGGGAGCCGGTGTGGAGCCGCAGATCCAGGCGGCCGCGTCCGTCCTGGGGCGGAACAACGGCATCCTGCAGACGCCGAGTCTGGTCGGTGACGTCGGCGAATGGCTGTTCAAGGAGATCGACCCGGGCGGCGGGCTCGCCCGCTTCAGCCCGGCCGGCTGGTGCCTGTGCAGCCAGAACGATCTCGAACCGGTGCTCCTGGAGCGCGCACGTCAGCTGGGCGGGGATCTGCGGTTCTCCTCGGAGCTGATGTCGTTCGAGCAGGACTCCGAGGGGGTGACCGCGCGGGTGAAGGGCCGCGAGTCGGGCGAGCACGTCACGATCAGGGCGGACTACCTGGTCGCGGCGGACGGCCCGCGCAGCCCTGTGCGCGAACAGCTCGGCATCGGGCAGACGGGCCCGGGCGACCTGTTCCACAACGTGAGCGTCATGTTCGTCTCGCGCGGCCTCGCCGGCATCGTCGGTGACCGGCGCTTCGTCGTCTGCTACCTGACGAACCCGGAGGCCGACGGGGCGCTTCTGCCGGTCGACAACCGGGATCACTGGGTGTTCCACGCGCCCTGGCACCCCGAACGCGGGGAGACGCTGGAGGAGTTCACGGACGAGCGGTGCGCGGAGCACATCCGGCGTGCCGTGGGTGTGCCGGATCTCGATGTGGAGATCAAGGGCCGCGCGCCCTGGCACGCCGCGCAGAGGGTGGCGCAGCGGTACGCGGACGGGCGGGTGTTCCTCGTCGGCGACGCCGCCCACGAGATGCCGCCCACCGGGGCGTTCGGTTCCAACACCGGTATCCAGGACGGGCACAACCTGGCGTGGAAGCTGGCGGCCGTGCTGGGCGGCTGGGCCGGTCCCGGTCTGCTGGCGTCGTACGACGCGGAGCGCCGGCCCGTCGCGGAGGCGACGAGTTCCCGTGCCTCGGCGCGTTCGGCGGAGCACAGCCACCCCGGGTACGCCCCCGATCCGGGCGCCGGTGCCGGCGGTGCCGGCGGTCCCGGCGGGCGGAAGGGCGGGATCCTCAACGTGGCGCTGGGCTACCGCTACCCGCGGGGGGCGGTGCTCGGTGCCGACGCGACGGTGCCGGTCGTGCCCGACGGCGTGCGCCTGACGGGCGAGCCCGGGAGCCGGGCGCCCCACATGTGGCTGAACCGCGCGGGTGCCCGGGTCTCCACCCTGGATCTGTACGAGCGGTCCCTGGTGCTCCTGAGTTCCGGGGACGGCACCGGGGCGTGGCACGCTGCGGCGGTCCGGGTGGCGGAGAAGCTGTCGGTGCCCCTCGACTCGTACCGGATCGGCGACGGTCCGGAACCGGAGCTGGCGCCCGAGAGCCTGGACTGGGCGGAGGTCCACGGTGTCACGGCGGACGGCGCGGTGCTGGTCCGCCCGGACGGGTTCGTCGCATGGCGCTCCGAGGAGGCGTCGGCCGATCCGGAAGCGGAGTTGCGGGAGGTGGTCGCGGCTGTCCTCGACCTGGGCTGACCGTTCCGCACGCACACGTCGGCCGGCGCTCCGAGGAGTGCCGGCCGACGGTGTGCTGGGCGCGGGAGCCGCCAGGTCAGCCCTCGGTCGTCAGCCGTGCGCACCGGGTCACCACCCGGGCGAGGCTGCCTTCGCTCTCGAGGAGCCGCCGCTGGACGCGCGCGCCGTTCCCGCGTTCGTGGAGGTGGGCGATCCCCTGGCGGACCCGCTCGTCGTCGCCGTGGTCCACCAGCGCTTGCCGCACGTACCGGTGGAGGACGTCGACGGCATGGGCGGACGACGTCTCCCGCATCGTCCCCGGGTGCAGCAGCGGCCCTTCCAGGCCCGAGCGGCCGGCACGCCAGGACGCGAGCCGCAACAGGCTCGTGCCGACTCTGGCCGGCGGCTCACCGTCCTGCCACGCCCGTGCCGCGGTCTCCACCAGAGCGCGGATGAGCGCGGCCAGGAGCACGGGGGTCTCCGCGTCCAGGCACACGTCCGCGACCCGGACCTCCACCGTCGGATAGGTGGCCGACAGGCGGGCGTCGAAGTAGATCATGCCCGCGTCCCGCAGCACCCCGGTTTCGATCATGGCGCCTACCTGCTCGTGGTACTGGTCAGCCGAGCCGAACACCTCCGTCGGGCCCGCGGAGGGCCAGCGGTTCCACACCCGGCTTCGGTAGCTGCCGTACCCGCTGTCCTCGCCATGCCAGAACGGCGAGTTCGCGCTCATCGCGAGAAGGACGGCCAGCCAGGGGCGGATGCGGTCCAGGACGGCGACGCCCTCCTCGTCGGAGTCGACGGAGACGTGGACGTGCGTACCGCACGTCAGCTGCTCCTGGGCGGTGATCCCGAACTGCTCCCCCAGCCATTGGTACCTCTTGTCCGCGCTCAGCGAGGGCCGCACGGGCAGTGGCGAGGTCGCGAGGGCCGCCACCAGGGCGCCGGAGTGCGCCGCGTGGCGGGCGGCCTCGCCGCGGATGCGGGTGATCTCGTCCTGGAGCTCCCCCATCTCCGTGACCGGCTTGGTGGCGAACTCCAGCTGCTCCTCCTGGAGTTCGCCCTCGAACTCGTGGGACTTCCCGCCGTCCCCGTCCGGCCGCCGCCACGCGTCACGGTCGGCGGCCGCCAGTACCGCCCCCGAGACGGCGCGTGGGGCTCCGCTGCGCGCGTCGACCAGCATGAGCTCCTCTTCCACACCTACGCTGCGCATGCCTCCACCTAGAAAGTCACCCGGCCGGTACGCCCCTGCGTCTGCCCTCCCGTCCTTCGAACATGCCGGTCGCCGCTCCCGGGCGCCTTCCGCGGCCGAGGAGAGAGCGCGGTGCTCGCGCGCGAGAGCGCGGTGCTCGCGCGTCAGGCAGCGGGCGGGAACCTGTCCCAGGCCCTGTGCTCCGCCAGCGACGCGATGGCCGCTGCCACGGCCGCCGTACCGCTCTCCTCCGTGATGACGCCGGGCCCCCCGGATTCGATTCCGGCGGCTTCGAGGACGGTCCGGGCGTCGTTCCATCCTCCGACGGCCTTGCCGTGCCGGTACGCCTCGGTGAGCAGCAGCAGGACGCGCGGGTCGAGCTCCCGCCGTCCGGGCGTCCCGGCCTTCGCGTCGCGGGCGCCATGGGCGTCGGAGGCGGGTGCGGGCGCGCCGGCGAACAGCAGGGCGTCGAACTCGACGGAACGGGCCGTGGCGAAGCTCCGCCGGATCGTGATCGGGTCGCCGTCCGCGTCGAGCGCGCCGCCGGCCGGGGCGATGACCAGGGGCACCATGCCTCCCTCCAGGACGGCCTGCCGGGCGGCGCGCACCCCGTCGAGGTCGGCCGCCTCGTCCGCGACGATCCCGACGACACGGCCCTCCGTGGGCCACGTCCCGCCCAGCTGGGAGAGGGCCGGACTGGCTTCCGGCGCCGCGAGGGGGACGGTGGCCTCCGGCGCGGGCAGGCCGAGGCCCGCGGCGACCTGCTCGCACAGCTGCGGGTCGATGTTGGCCAGCACCTGGAGCGTGCGCTCCTTGACCGCCTGCTCGAAGCACTTGCTCAGCTCGAAGGTGTAGGCGGCGATGATGTGTTCACGCTCCGGCGGGGTCATGCTGAGCCAGAAGAGCCGGGGCTGCGTGAAGTGGTCCGAGAACGAGGCGGGCGCCTCACGGACCTTGCTCGCCTCCGGCACCGTGACGGGCGTCTCGACGAAGGCGCCCGTGTCGGTGCCGGCGAGGAAGGGGCAGCCGCCGTCCAGGCTGTTGGGACGGTACGGGGCGACGCCCGTGTGCACCGCGGTCTGGTGCATGCCGTCGCGGAGCATGTCGTTGACGGGCGCGTGCGGCCGGTTGATCGGGATCTGGCCGAAGTTCGGGCCGCCCAGCCGGCTGATCTGGGTGTCGAGGTAGGAGAAGAGCCGGCCCGCGAGCAGCGGGTCGTCCGTGACGTCGATGCCCGGGACCAGGTGGCCGGGGTGGAAGGCGACCTGCTCGGTCTCGGCGAAGTAGTTCCTCGTGTTGGCGTTCAGCGTCATCAGGCCGACGGGCTGTACGGGGGCCAGCTCCTCCGGCACGATCTTGGTGGGGTCGAGGAGGTCGATTCCCTCGAACGTCTGGTCGGGGGTGTCGGGGAAGACCTGGATGCCGAGTTCCCACTGGGGGAAGGCTCCCGACTCGATGGCGTCGAAGAGGTCCCGCCGGTGGAAGTCCGGGTCCATGCCGTTGATCAGCTGGGCCTCCTCCCAGACGAGGGAGTGCACGCCCAGCTTCGGCTTCCAGTGGAACTTCACCAGCACGGTCTCCCCGGCCGAGTCGGCCAGCCGGAAGGTGTGGACCCCGAATCCCTCCATCATCCGGTAGGAGCGGGGGATGCCACGGTCGGACATGTTCCAGAGGGTGTGGTGGGTGGCCTCGGTGTGCAGCGAGACGAAGTCCCAGAACGTGTCATGGGCGCTCTGCGCCTGCGGGATCTCGCGGTCGGGGTGCGGCTTGCCCGCGTGGATGACGTCGGGGAACTTGATCGCGTCCTGGATGAAGAAGACCGGGATGTTGTTGCCGACCAGGTCGAAGGTCCCCTCCTCGGTGTAGAACTTCGTCGCGAACCCCCGGGTGTCGCGCACCGTGTCGGCCGAGCCCCGGGAGCCGAGGACGGTGGAGAAGCGTACGAAGACGGGAGTCTCCACGTCCTTGGCCAGGAAGGCGGCCCTGCACACCCCGCCCGCGCTGCCGTAGCCCAGGAAGACGCCGTGCGCGGCGGCGCCACGGGCGTGCACCACCCGCTCCGGGATCCGCTCGTGGTCGAAGTGCGTGATCTTCTCGCGCAGATGGTGGTCCTGGAGGAGAACGGGACCACGGGCTCCGGCCTTCAGCGAGTGGTCGGTCTCGTACAGCCGGGCGCCCTGCGCGGTCGTCAGACGCGCACCGCTCTGCGCCATGCGCGTCTGTTCCGCCCCGGTCGCCTGACCGGTCGGGCTCACGGTCTCCGGACCGGTCTGGTCCGGCTTCGGGGGAAGCGGCCCCGTCGGCCGCGTGGGCTCGGCCACGTCGGGGGAGACCGGGCCGGGCTTCCCCGGCACGTAGCCGTCGTCCGGGGTCGCGTTCGTACCGGCGGGCTCGGTGGTCATCGTCACTCCCAGGGTGGTTCGGCGGACGTATCAGCCATGGCCGGGACACCTCTCCGGCCAAACGGGACGGGAACGGGTCTCACTCGTACCGGCGGAGATTCGCGCCGGATGCCCGACCTCCCCGCCCTCCGCGGCGCCTGCCCCCGCACGGTGCGGCCGAACCGGTGTGAAGCGGGATGCCCATCCGGCGATCGCGGGTGACGCCGCCCGCGGCCGGCCGCGCCCGCGGACCGCGCATCGTGCCCGGCTTTCAGGGCAGTCGCGGGGGTATGAACGGCATCACCACCCCCGGCTCCTACTGGACGCAGACGGCTCACCTCCCCTCGTTCGACCCCCTGGGGGCCGCCGCGGAGGTGGACGCGGCCGTCGTCGGAGGCGGCATCGCAGGGCTCAGTGCGGCCTGGGAACTCGCCGGAGCGGGCCTGAGCGTCATCGTGCTGGAGGCCGGTCGCCTCGCGGGAGGCGTGACGGGCCACACCACGGGCAAGGTCACCGCCCTGCACACCGCCGTCTACGACACGCTGCGCACCAAGCACGGCGAGGAGGCCGCCCGCCTGTACGCGACTTCCCAGAGCGCCGCGATGCGCCGCGTCGTCGAGGTGGCCGGGGAGCTCGGCGTCGACTGCTCGCTCGAACGCCGCCCCGCCGTCACCTACTGCGAAGAGCCCGACGGTGTCGAGGCGCTGCGCGCCGAGGCCGAAGCCGCCCGGGCCGCGGGGCTCGACGCCTCCTTCGTCACCGAGACCGGTCTGCCGTATCCGGTCGCAGGCGCCGTCCGGGTCGAGAACCAGGTGCAGTTCCACCCCGTCGCCTACCTGCGGGGCCTGGTCGACGGTCTCCTTTCGCGCGGCGTCCGGCTGTACGAGAGCACACGCGTCACGGGCGTGGACGGGGGCGAGCCGTGCCGGGTCACCACCGCCTCCGGCGTCAGTGTCCCGGCCCGTCACGTGGTCGTGGCCACCCACCATCCGCTCTTCGACCACGCCGTGCTGGCCACCCGGCTCACCCAGCACCGCGACCTGGTCGTCGCCGGGCCCCTGCCCGGCGACCGGGACCCGGGCGGCATGTACATCACCGAGGAGGGCGGCAAGAGGTCCGTCCGGACGGCGCCGCTCGCGGACGGCGGCCGGCTTCTGATCGTCACCGGGGAGGCGTTCACGCCGGGGAGCGGTGAGGACACCGAAGCCGGTTACGCCCGGCTGGACTCCTGGACCGAGGAGCGCTTCCCGGGCGTCTCGATCACGCACCGGTGGGCGGCGCAGGACAACAGCTCCACCGACATCCTCCCCCTCATCGGGCGTCTGCCCACCGCCGGGAGGAACGTCTACGTGGCGACGGGGTTCGCCGGGTGGGGGATGACGGGCGGCGTCCTCGCCGGACGGCTCGTCACCTCCCTCGTCACAGGTGGTCAAGAGCCGTGGGCCGCGCTGTACGACCCCGCCCGGGTCGGTCCGGCCCTCCGCTCCGCGCCCGCCTTCCTGAAGGCGCAGTGGGACACCGGAATGCATTTCGTGAAGGATCGCCTGGAGGCCCTGGGCGACGGCACGAACGGGCCCGTCGACGAACTGCGTCCCGGCGAGGGCACCGTCGTGCGGGCCGGGGGGAGGGCGTGTGCCGTTCACCGCGACGACCGGGGACGACTGCACGCCGTGTCCGCCGTCTGCACCCACATGGGCTGCCTCGTCGCCTTCAACAACGCGGAGCGGACCTGGGAGTGCCCCTGCCACGGTTCCCGGTTCGGCGTCGACGGCGAGATCCTGCAGGGGCCCGCGCTGAAGCCGCTGGAACGTCGGGATCCTGAAGACCTCTGACGGAAGACCTCTGACGGATCTCGGCACGGCGTACGCCGTCACCGCCTCACGCGCCCTCGCTCAGGGCCCGGACGCTGGTGACGGCGGTGTCGACCGCGTCGGGCACGACCATGCCGGCGTCGACTCCGGACCTCAGATGGCGCAGCACGGCCTTGTCGAGCCGCTCCCCCGGCGACGCGGCGGGGATTCCGGGCGGATAGGGCGTGAGCATCTCGGCGGCGATCCGCCCCTCCGCCTTCTCCCAGGGCACCTGCTCGGTCGGCCCGAAGAAGGCGTCCCGGGGCAGTGCCGCCTGCTCCAGCCGGAGACCGGCCGGCGACGGGACGTCGACGGGCTGCCCCGTACGGAGCTGTGGGGCATGGACGGCCAGGTCGGTCAGCCCGGCCAGCAGGGCGTCTGTCGTCTCCGTGTCGTCGGCGTGGGTGAGCTGGGCGCTGATGCGCCGGTGTTCGGACACGTGGAGGTTGATCCGATGGTGCCGGCGCAGCCAGTCGGCGGCCCGGTAGCCGGTGACCTGCCACGCGCCGATGTCGACAAAGACCTGGAGGGGGTCCGTGTCCGCCGCCCTGCCGGGCCCGCAGAAGTGCTCGCGCCCCTGCAGCCGGACGCCGTCGATGCCCGCGATCCGGTCGCGGACGTCCGCGGCCAGTGCGAGGGCGTCGTCGTAGAGGGCCTTCCCGTGTTCGACCATCTGGCGGCGCCAGCCGTCCAGCGTCGCGTACACGAGCACGGAGGGGCTGGTCGTCCCCAGCAGGTCTTCCCGGCTCCTGAGCACCTCGGGCCTGACCAGGTCGCCCTGGAGATGGAACACCGAACTCTGCTCCAGGCCGGAGCCCATCTTGTGGACGGAGGTGACGCACACGTCGGCGCCCGCGTCCATGGCCCAGGTCGGCAGTTCGGGGTGGAACGGCAGGTGCGCCCCCCATGCCTCGTCGACGACGAGGGGCTTGCCGTGGTGGTGGCAGACCTCCGCGATGGCACCGAGGTCGGAGCAGGTGCCGTACGGGGTCGGCGTGGTCACCAGCGCGCCGCGGGCGTCGGGGTGCTCGGCGAAGGCCGCGGCGAAGGCTTCGGCCGACGGTGGATGGGCCAGATGGCGCTCGGGGTCCCATTGCGGGTCCACCCAGACGGGTCGGATGCCGGGGAGGATCAGGCCCGATACGACGGACTTGTGGGCGTCCCGGCCCACGAGCAGTTCCTCGTGCGGCCCGGCGACGGACAGCATGGCCGACTTCACGGACAGGGAGCTTCCTCAGGTGGAGAAGGACGCGTGGTCGGCCCCGACGGCGTCGGCCATGAGCTACTGCGCCTCCTCCAGGACGCCCTGTGAGGAGGTACGGTCGTCCAGGCCGCTGATGGCGAGCACGTCCGACCGGAAGACGGCGTCGCCGAGCACCGGGCGCACCCGCGGGTCGGCTCCCCGGCCCTGCTTGTGCCCGGGCGGCGTGAACGGTGTCTGACCGCTCTCGTGGTAGGCCGCCAGGGCATCGAGTACGGGCGTCTTCGACTGGTCCATGTCTCGGCGCCTGCCCCTCATGGCCGGGCGAAAACGGACAGCGCCTCGGTGCGGGCGGGCGCGGGGAGGACACCTCCCGCCCAGTGGACCGAGATGCCCGCGCCGCACGGGGCTCCAGCGGAAGGCACGACCGCCGTGAGCGCCCGGGTGGGAACGTGCCTACGCTGGAAGAGGTTCTCCTCCCGAGGGAGAGGCGGGGGCCACGAGCACGACGCCGGAGAGGCGGCGAACAGAACCATGGGCAAGCAGCCGGATCCATCCCATCCGCGGCACGGGGAAGGCCCCGGTCGGCACAAGGGGAAAGAGCAGCACGGCTGGTCTCCCGACGTCGACGAGAGCCGCCGGCAGGACAATCCGAGCGCCCACCGGTCCTTCCACCCCGACGAGCACGCTCCGGAGAAGGGGCCGGGCCGCAAGGTGTCGAAGGAGGAGGCGGGCGAGCCGCACGGCAAGCACGTGAAGAGCACGAGCCGCCGCGGAGAAGAGCAGAGCACGCGGGAAGGCGGCGAGGACGGCCTGCACGACACCGGCCCCAAGGGCCGCTCGCGGCGCCCCAGCGGGACTCGGGACGCGTCCGCCGTGACAGGTGTGGACCCACAGGATCCGCCCGGCGACGCCAAGGCGCGCTGACGCCCGCCCGCGTCAGCTCAAGGCGCTCCGCCGCCGCAGGAGAGGCGTGGAACGCCGGGACGGAACCCGCCCGTGCCCTACCGTCCCCAGCATGGAACCCCTGAGGGTGCGCGTGGTGCCCGGCGTCTCGGCCGGCGGCCACGAGAGGTCGCGGGTACCCGGACGGCCACGGTGGTGGGACGGCATTGCGAGGCGGGCGACATCCTCGCAGCGGAGGTGGAGCTGCCCGGTGACATCCGCCCCGGCGACATCCGCCCCGGCCGCCTGCTCGCCGTACCGCCGGCGGGCGCGCGTACCCCCTGCCCCCTTCACGTCCGCCGGATGCGGGCGTGGAGGGGGCAGGGGCCGGTCGGCAGGGCGGGCGGCCCGGTGCCGGGAGCGCGGGCGGTGGGCTACTCGGCCATCTCGTACGCGCCCGAGAGCGCCTCGACGCGCCGCCAGACGCGGTCCGAGCGCGACTCGTCGACGACGGGGCGGCGGACGGCCCCCAGCGACCATGCCTGCTGCTGCTCGGTCGCGGAGTCCTTGCCGTGCAGCTCGACGGCGTGCGCGGAGAAGTCCCGTACGAGGACGGCGAACAGCTCGTCCAGCACGTCCTCGTCGAGGTCCGTGAGGCGCGCCTGCTCCAGGACCAGCTGGCCGTGGACGACGAGCGCGAACAGCTGGCCGACCGCGAGGAGCAGGTCGAGGTCGCGGCTCTGCGCCTCGTCGGGAGCGGCGGTGGTGACGAACTCGCAGAGGGCGTCCGCCTGTTCGCGGAAGCGGCCGACGTTGGGCAGGTGCGCGTACGTGTCGTACGCCGGTCGCCAGTCGTGGAAGCGCACGGAACCCAGACCGCGGGCCGGGCCCTGGCGGAAGAGGAACGTGTCGTCGGCGTCGTCCAGTCGGGTCGGGACGGGCTCGTACGCAGCCGGGTCCAGGAGGTGGTTCCGCATGAACTTGAGGATGAGCGCCAGGTTGACGTGGACGGTGCCCTCCAGCTTCGGGAGGCCCCGGATCTCGACGGCCGCCTGGGCGAAGTAGTTGTCCTTCTCGAAGCCCTTGGCGGCGATGACGTCCCACATGAGGTCGATGACCTTCTCGCCCTCGGTGGTCACCTTCATCTTCGTCATCGGGTTGAAGAGGAGGTAGCGGCGGTCGTCGGGGCCGGCGGAGCGGAAGTAGTCGACCGCGCGGTCGCTGAAGAGCTTCATGCCGACGAGACGGACGTAGGCGTCGGTCAGCTCGCGGCGCACGTGCGGGAACGCGGTGACGGGACGGCCGTAGAGGATGCGGTTCTGCGCGTGGGTGACGGCCTCGTACATCGCGTGCTCGCAGATGCCGATCGAGGCGGTGCACAGGTTGAACTTGCCGACGTTGACCGTGTTGAGCGCGGCGTCGAAGGCGGCGCGGCCGGTGTGCAGGACGTCCTCGGCGGCGACGGGGTAGTCCTCCAGGCGGAACTCGCTGACGAACTTCGAGGAGTCGACGACGTTCTTCACCAGGTGGTAGGCGGGGTGACGGCTGTCGGCGGCGAAGAAGACGTAGCCGTCGGGGCCTTCGACGTCCGTACGGCGGCCGAAGACGGAGACGAGCCCGGCGGCGTTGCCGTTGCCGATGTAGTACTTGGATCCGCCGGCCCGGAAGCCGCCCGCGCCGTCGGGCTCCAGGAGCATGTCGGTGGAGTAGATGTCGGCGCCGTGGGTCTTCTCGGACAGGCCGAAGGCGAACACCTCGCCCTGGGAGAGGAGTTCGGCTGCGCGGGCGCGGGCGGCGGCGTTGTCGCTCTGCCAGACCGGGCCGAGGCCGAGGATCGTGACCTGCCAGGCGTACCAGTAGTCGAGCCCGTAGAAACCGAGGATCTCGTTGAGGGCGGCGATACGGGCGGTGTCCCAGCGCTTGTCCGGTTGCCCCTCGGCAGCCTCGTCGGACGGCGTCAGGAAGGTCTCGAAGAGGCCCTCCTTGGCGGAGAAGGCGAGGAAGTCCCCCAGCCAGGCCCGGGTGCGGTAGTCCTCGATGAGCTTGCGCTTGCCGCGCTGCTCGAACCAGTCGACGGTGGCGCGCAGCAGCCGACGGGTCTCGGGATCGAAGTGTGCCGGGTCGTAGGTGTGCGGGTTGAAGAGCAGCGAGTCGGCCATGGGCTCCGTCTTTCGGTCCGATGAGGGTGCGGTGGGCAGGGTGGCGCGGGTGGTCGCGGAGGGAGTCAGCGCGCGGAACCGAGCCGGTGGAGGGTGGCGAGAACGTCGTCGAGCCAGGCGAGCGTCATCCGTTCGTACGCGATGCCTCCGCGCAGCACGACGTGCTGGAGCTCTCTCCCGGCGTCGAGCGGGCCGTCGGACGCGCCGTCGACCGAACCGTCGGACGCGTCGCCGGACATGCTGCCTGTCGCGCCGTCGGCGGCACCGGGCGCACCAGGCGCGTCGGGTCCGGTGAAGTCGCGCTCCTCGCCCGCGAGGTAGCGGGCGAGGCGCTCGGTGTGCGCCTGGCGGTGCCGCTCGACCTCGCCGATCAGCGCGGCGGGGTCGTCGAAGGCAGCGCCCCTGATCTTCACCGCCAGGTCGTGCCGGATGCTCTCGGGCTCGATGGGCTCGTGCAGCCAGGTGGCCAGGGCGTTCCGTCCGAGGGCCGCGACGGAGTACTCCTTCTTGTCCGGCCGGCCCTGCTGCGGCACGTCCTGGACGTCGACCCAGCCCTCGCTCTCCATCCGCTTGAGCACGCGGTAGATCTGCTGGTGACTGGCGGTCCAGAAGTACCCGATGGACCGCTCGAAGCGCCGGGCCAGCTCGTAGCCTGAACCAGGCTTCTCCAGCAGGGACACAAGAATCGCGTGTTCGATCGCCACACCGGAATCCTTCTATGCAACTCGTTGCATAGGCAAGCGCGGCCGCCGGGGTGAGACGCGGCTCACCCCGGCGGAGGTCCAGGCGCCGGCTCCTGCCGCGCCCGGCAGGGCCCCGCGCGGCGTGGTTGCGCGGCGCGAGGCGGGAGTGGGGGCGCAGACCGCTCGATCCCGCCGGTTCGCGCACCGTCCCGGTCGCGGGCAACGCGCCGCCCCCGAGCGGGCGACGGGGCTCGACCGAGCAGGCGAACGGCCGGGGCGGCACCCGAGTTCACTCCCTTCCCACCGATCCGACCAGTCGGTATGTTGCTCGCAATCGCCGAGGCACCCTGGAGGACGTCATGCCCGCGCCCGATCCGCTCCGCTCACCGGCCCCCGCGATCGAGGGTCACTGCGATCCCCGTTTCGCCGCCGTACGGGAGACCTTCGAGGCCAACTTCCGCACGAGGGACGAACTCGGCGCCGCGGTGGCGGTCCGGCTCCACGGCGAGACCGTGGTCGATCTGTGGGGCGGCTGGGCGGACCCCGCCCGCACGCGCCCCTGGAAACGCGACACCGTGGTCAACGTCTGGTCCACGACCAAGGGCGTGACCGCGCTCTGTGCCCATCTGCTCGCGGACCGCGGGCTGCTCGACCTGGACGCGCCGGTCGCCTCGTACTGGCCCGAGTTCGCCGCGGCGGGCAAGGAGGCCCTCCCCGTACGCCACCTCCTCTCCCACCGCGCGGGGCTGTCCGGTCTGCGCGAGCCGCTCAGCCTCGCGGAGTTCTACGACTGGGAGTTGACGACCGCCCGCCTCGCCGCGACGGCGCCGTGGTGGGAGCCCGGCACCCGTTCCGGATACCACGCGATGACGTACGGCTTCCTGGTCGGCGAGGTGATCCGGCGGGTCACCGGCGAGTTGCCGGGCACCTTCCTCCGCCGGGAGATCACCGGACCGCTCGGCATCGACTTCACCATCGGCCTGCCGGAGAAGGACGCGGACCGGGCGGCCGAGCTCGTGCACCCACGGACCTCCTCGGCGAGTGAACAGGCCGCGGTGTTCGCCCAGTTGGACCCCGCCGCACAAGCCGCGCTGGCCAACCCGCTCGTCGGCGCCGGCCATGCCAACAGCCCCGAGTGGCGCGCCGCGGAGCTGCCTGCGGCCAACGGTCACGGGACGGCCCGGGCTGTCGCGGAGCTGTACGGCGTCTTCGCCGGGCGCGGCCTTGCGGGCGAGCACCGGATCCTCTCCGGACCGGCCGCCGAACGGGCCCGCGAGGGGCAGGGGTCCTGCCGCGACCTGGTGCTCGGCGCGGGCTTCGCCCACGACACGGAGTGCGCCCTCGGTCTGTGGCTGAGCGGCCCCAACGGCTCGTACGGGCCCAACCCGCGGGCCTTCGGACACGACGGCTTCGGCGGCTCCTGCGGCCTCGCGGACCCGGAGTCGGGCGTCTCCCTGGGGTACGTGATGAACCGCATGGGCCCCGCCATCGCGGACGACCCGCGCAAGATGGCTCTGGTGGCCGCCGTCTACGAGGCGCTCTGACGGCAAGACGCGGAAACCGGACACCCCGCCGGCGGGACGGAACGAACGATTGCGGCATTGAGGGGCGCCGGACACCTGTACCACTCGACACCCACCGACCCCGGAAGCACCGTCTCACCGCCGCCCGCCCGCGCCGTTCCCGCCCCGGCGCCACCTCGGCCCGCGGCCGGATCTGTGCGGCCGCTACCGCTCCCCGCGTACGACCGAGGGCCCGCCCGCCGGTGCGCCGCCGCAGGGTGGACGCCGGGCACGGAACGAGCGCGCCCCGGTGGGTGAGCAGGAGAAACGGTGCGACACCTTCCGCTTCCAGGACGCACCCGTGAGACATCGACCCGACCCGACATGAACGAACCTGAAAGGACGTCAGCAAACTGCTGCAAGCGTGTGCACCCACCGGATCCCCCGGGCCGGCCACGGCGACCACCGCGCCCGCACAGCCGGCCCGTCCGGGCTCCGGACCACCTGAACGCGCGTAGATCGGCCGAAAGGCGTTCTTGCCGCCGAGCCCTTCGGATTCGAGGATTCCCCTTGTCGAGTTTGACAGGTCCATGGCGGGGTTCCCGGGGTACTCACCCGCCGCCCTGAACCTGCAGGCTCCGCGGCAAGGGTCCGCCCACCCAGCGGGTCCCCCCACTCCCCCACCGGAGGATGTAGTGAACCTCAAGCGCCTGTCCCCCCTCGGCGGCGTAGCCAAGGGCGCACGGCTGATCGCCGTGGCCTCCGCACTCCTCGCCGCCTCAGCGCTTGCCGCCCCCATGTCGTCCGCGGCGACGGTCGACGACGGCCGGGCCACCGCCGCCCAACTCGCGGTCACCGACCAGGCCGTACGCGGCGCCGACGTACCCGGCACCGCGTGGTACACGGACGCGGCGACCGGGAAGATCGTCGTCACCGCCGACTCCACCGTCTCCGCCGCCGAGATCGCCAAGATCAGGAAGGCGGCGGGCGACCGCGCCGCCGACCTGGAGATCAAGCGGACCCCGGGCACGTTCAGCAAACTCATCGCGGGCGGCCAGGCCATCTACGCGGGTGGCGGACGCTGCTCGCTCGGCTTCAACGTCCGCAGCGGCTCGACCTACTACGCCCTGACCGCCGGCCACTGCACCGACATCGCCAGCACCTGGTACACCAACTCGGCGAACACCACCGTGCTGGGCACCCGGGCCGGCTCCAGCTTCCCGACCAACGACTACGGCATCATCCGGCACTCCAACGCCTCGGCCGCCGACGGCCGGGTCTACCTCTACAACGGCAGCTACCGTGACATCACCGGCGCCGGCAACGCGTACGTGGGGCAGTCCGTGCAGCGCAGCGGCAGCACGACCGGGCTGCGCGGCGGTACGGTCACCGGCCTCAACGCCACCGTCAACTACGGCGGCGGCGACGTCGTCTACGGCATGATCCAGACGAACGTCTGCGCGGAGCCGGGGGACAGCGGCGGCGCCCTGTTCTCGGGCAGCACCGCGCTCGGGCTCACCTCGGGCGGCAGCGGCAACTGCACCAGCGGCGGGACCACGTTCTTCCAGCCGGTGACGGAGGCTCTGAACGCGTACGGCGTGAGCGTCTTCTGACACGCGTCGACGAGCCACACGGGCCGGCGGTCCCCCACGGGGGCCGCCGGCCTCGGCACGCCCGCGGAGATCACGGTGGGCACTCGCTGCGCACCACGAGGCGGACGGCGCACCGAAGTCGCCGAGACGGCCGGGTCACGGCGGAGAGGGACGGCAAGCACATGCCCCCGCCGGAGGAGAGTCGGTCCCGTCGGCCCGCGCGGGGCACCGCGATCAGTCGGCGCGGCCGGTGGAGGAGACGCGGCGTTCCGGGAGCCCGGCCCCGGAGTGCTGCCGGCACTCGCGGACGGCCTGACCGAGCGCCAGCACACTCAGCGCGGACATCAGGGTACCCAGCGGGACATGGAGCGCCGGCTTGTGGGCGATGCCCAGCACCACCTGTACGGAGGCGAGGACGAGGAAGCCGCTCGCGTACAGGATCGGGCGTGGCGACCCGCCGCCGGGCCGCCACGCCAGGACGGCGGCGAGCACGTACAGCATCGAGGCCCCGTACATCACGCGCGCCCCCACACTGTGCAGCACCTCGCCGTGGGCGGAGGACAGCAGCAGTCCGGCGGTGGCGGCCTGGAAGAAGAGGGAGAGGGTCTGCAGGGCGATCACGGTCTTCACGAAGGCCGCACCGCCCCGCCGCGTCGTCGTCACCGTGGCTGTGGTCATGTCGCCAACCCCTCTTCTGCCTTTCGGCACCTGATCGGTACTGTCTCGACAGTCCGACGACGTGGCCTCGCGAAATGTGAGGTGTGGCGTCGGCCACACGGCTCGGCGCCGGCCCCCGTCAAAGGGGGCGGGGACGGAGTCGGCGGAGCAGCGCGCGAAGGAGCGGCACGAGCATGAGCATCACCCCGACGGAGCCGGAGCCGAGCGCGGTCGTCGGCGAGCGGCGCCAGTTGATCAACCTGGCCTACCGGCTGCTCGGTTCGGTCGCCGAGGCCGAGGACGCCGTGCAGGAGACGTACGCCCGCTGGTACGCGATGTCGCGAGGGCAGCAGGAGGCCGTCGATTCGCCCGGCGCCTGGCTGACGACCGTGGCCGGCCGCGTCTGCCTGGACATGCTCGGTTCCGCACGGGCACGACGTGAGCGGTACGTCGGCGCGTGGATACCCGAGCCGGTGCCCGACCGTACGGAGTGGATCGGCGGGCAGACGGGTGCCGGGCGGGCCGAACCGGCGGACCCCGCCGACCGGATCACCCTGGACGAGTCGGTGAGCATGGCCTTTCTCGTCGTGCTGGAGTCGATGACCCCCGCCCAACGCGTGGCGTTCGTCCTGCACGACGTCTTCCGCTATCCGTTCGCGGAGGTCGCCTCGATCGTCGACCGGACTCCCGCGGCCTGTCGGCAGCTGGCGTCGTCGGCCCGGCGGCGCGTTCGTGCCGCGCAGGCCCCGGCGGCCGCTACGGCCGGACAGGCCGGACTCGTGCGGCACTTCAAGAAGGCCTGGGAGGCGAGGGACATCGGAGCGCTCGTCGGCCTCCTCGATCCCGAGGCCACGATGACCGCCGACGGCGGCGGACTGGTCGGCGCCGCACTCCGACCGGTCGAGGGCGCCGGGCACATCGCCCGGTACCTGCTCCACATCGCCGACAAGGCGCCTGGTCTGACGCTCCTGGAACGGACGGTCAACGGCCGGCCCGGCCTGGTCGCCCAACACGCGGGCGTGACCGTGACCGTGGCCGCGTTCGACGTCACCGAGGCGCGCGTCACCCGCATCTGGGCGGTCCGCAATCCGGAGAAGCTCCGGTCGTGGCGCGCCGACGGAGAGGGCTGATCCGGCCAGGTCGCGACGGATCGCCGGACACGCACGGGGCTGGACACCACCCTCAAGGCAACTTAGGTTAGCCTTACCTTAGCCCGAGTCGAGGATCGTTCTCACCGGACGCGCCCCGACATCCGCCCTCCCGCGAGGAGTTCCGTTGAACGCCGCCACCGACACCGTCCCGCACGAGCAGGCCGCGGCGGAGCTGGTCCGCTCCGTGCTGACCCGGGCGGTCTCCCTGTCCCTCACCACGGACGCGCAGTGCTACGACCTCATCGGCATGCACTCGATCGACCGCGACGGACGGATCACCCTCACCGCCCAGCCGGAGAGCCCCCTGGAGGCCCAGGTCGCCTCCGCCCCACGCGGCAGCCTCGCCGCCCTCCTGGAGTTCACCGACATCGCGCCGACACCCCTGCGCGACCGGGTCCGGGCCAGGGTGACGCTCTCGGGCCGGCTGACCCCGGCCGGCACGGAGGGCGAGGACGGGCTCCGCCTCGACCTGGCGCGCGTCACCCTGCGAACCCCGGCCGGCACCCAGGACGTCGACCTCGACCGGTTCACGCTCGCGCAGCCCGACCCGCTCGCCGTACAGGAGGCCGCGATGCTCACGCATCTCGCCGACGCCCACGAGGACATGGTCGCGGACCTGATCGTCCTCGCCGGCGCGCGCCTCCCCTTCGGGATGGTCCGGGCCCTCCCGCTCGCCGTCGACCGGCACGGCATCACCCTGCGCTGCGAGTACCGCGAAGGCCACTGCGACCTCCGCCTGCGGTTCCCCGTCGAGGCGCGGGACGCGGCCGAGGCCGGGGAGCAGGTCCGGCGGCTCCTGACGACCCCCTCCTGCACGCACCACCGGCGCTCCTCCAGCAGGCCGTGACGCCAACTCGGCCCATCTGAAGCTCAGTTGCCCCACCCTCCCACATGAACTTAGGTTAGGCTAAGCTAAACCACACGCGAGGGGTGGTTGCGCTGACACGCGCACGCCATCCGGGGGGAGGAACCACCATGGGCCTGCCGACCGTCGGCCCCTACCCCCTGCCCGACCCCGCGGCCCTCCCCCGGTCCTGTGCCTCCTGGTCCGTCGACCCCGGCCGCGCGGCCCTCCTGGTCCACGACATGCAGAACCACTTCGTGGAGGTGTTCCCGGCCGGACAGAGCCCGGTCGTGGAACTCGTCGAGAACATCGCGGCCCTGCGCGAACTCGCCGGGGCCCTCGGCATGCCCGTCGTCTTCAGCGCCGAGCCGGCCGCCCAGCGGCCCGGCCAGCGCGGGCTCGTCGCCGACATCTGGGGTCCCGGCATCGGCGACGAGCCCGACGCGGCGGCGATCATCGCGCCGCTCGCTCCCCGCGCGGGCGAGCATCTGCTCCCCAACGTGCGCCAGAACGCCTTCCTCCGCAGCCATCTCGGGAGGCTGCTGCGTTCGGAGGGCCGCGACCAGCTCATCGTCTGCGGGGTGTACGCCCATCTCGGCGTCCTGCTGACCGCCGCGGACGCCTTCATGAACGACATCCAGCCCTTCGTCGTCGCCGACGCCGTGGCGGACTTCTCTCCCGAGGAACACGCCATGGCGCTGCGCTGGGCGGCCCGCAGCGGTGTCGTCCGCACGACCGAGGCCATGCTCCGCGACCTCCTGCTCAACAGGGTTCCACCAGCCGTTCACCGGGACGCGTGACCAGGTCCCCCTGACGGCGACCTGCGGCGCCGACTCTGTCACCGCAGCCCCACACGCACAGGGAGAGACGAAGAAGATGACCGTACGGGTCGCCGTGGCCGGTGCCAGCGGCTACGCGGGAGGAGAGATCCTCCGCCTGCTGGACGCCCATCCCGAAGTGGAGATCGGCGCGCTCACCGCACACAGCAGCGCGGGCCGCCCGCTCTCGTCCGTGCAGCCGCAGCTGTCCGCGTTCGCCGAGCGGGTGCTCGACGAGACCTCGGCGGAGTCCCTGCGCGGGCACGACGCGGTCTTCCTGGCCCTGCCGCACGGAGAGTCGGCCGCCCTGGCGCGGCAGCTCTCTCCCGAGACGGTGATCGTGGACTGCGGAGCGGACTTCCGGCTCCGCGACCCCGCTGCCTGGGAGCGGTTCTACGGCTCCGCCCACGCCGGCACCTGGCCCTATGGACTGCCGGAACTCCCCAATGTGCGCGAGGAGTTGAAGGGTGCCACCCAGATCGCCGTGCCCGGCTGCTACCCCACGGCGGTCACGCTGGCGCTGTTCCCCGCCTACGCGGCCCGCCTGGTGGAGCCGGAGGCGGTCGTCGTCGCGGCCAGCGGCACGTCGGGCGCCGGACGCGCGCTCCGGCCGCATCTGCTCGGCGCGGAGGTGATGGGCTCCATGAGTCCGTACGGAGTGGGCGGCGGCCACCGCCACACCCCCGAGCTGACGCAGAACCTCTCCCTGGTGGCCGGCGAGCATGTCACCGTCTCCTTCACCCCGACGCTGGCCCCGATGCCCCGGGGCATCCTCGCCACCAGCTCGGCCCGCCTCCGCCCCGACGCGGCCGCCGCGCCGAAGGACGTGGTGCGCGCGGTCTACGAGGCCGCGTACGCCGACGAGCCCTTCGTCCGCCTGCTGCCGCCCGGACAGTGGCCCTCGACCGCGGCCGTCCTCGGCTCCAACTCCGCCCAGGTGCAGATCGCCGTGGACCCGGACGCGGGCCGGCTGATCTGTGTGAGCGCCATCGACAACCTGGTGAAGGGCACCGCGGGCACCGCGGTGCAGTGCATGAATCTCGCCCTCGGCCTGCCGGAGTGGCTGGGCCTGCCCACGAATGGAGTGGCTCCGTGAGTGTGACCGCCGCCCGTGGATTCCTCGCGAGCGGCGTGGCCGCCGGCATCAAGGAGTCCGGTGATCGCGATCTCGCCCTCGTGGTGAACCGAGGGCCGTCACGCGCCGCCGCCGGCGTCTTCACCTCCAACCGCGTACAGGCCGCGCCCGTACGCTGGTCCCGCCGAGCCCTGGCCGGCGGCCGTCTCACGGCCGTCGTCCTCAACTCCGGTGGAGCCAACGCCTGTACGGGTCAGGCGGGCGCGGTCGACGCGCTGCTGACGGCCGAACGCGCCGCACGGGCCCTGGACGTGGACCCGCACGAGGTGGCGGTGTGCTCCACCGGTCTCATCGGCGTCCGGCTGCCGATGGAGCGGGTCACGGCCGGCATCGACACCGCCGTGGACCGGCTCACGGACGGAGGCGGGGAGGACGCGGCCCGCGCCATCAAGACCACGGACTCGGTGCACAAGACCGCCGTGGTGTCCGGGGAGGGCTGGACGGTGGGCGGCATGGCCAAGGGAGCGGGCATGCTCGCGCCCGGTCTCGCCACCATGCTGGTCGTCCTGACGACGGACGCCGACCTCGGCGCGGACGTGCTCGACCCGGCACCGCGCCGGGCGGTGCGCACCACCTTCGACCGGGTGGACTCCGACGGCTGCATGTCCACCAACGACACCGTGCTGCTGCTCGCCTCGGGCGCCTCGGAGGTCACCCCCGACCCCGCGGACTTCGCCGAGGCACTCCACGCGGTCTGCCTCGATCTGGCCAGGCAGCTGGTGGCGGACGCCGAGGGGGCGACCAAAGAGGTCGAGGTGACGGTCGTCGGCGCCGCCTCGGAGGAGGACGCCGTCGAGGTCGGGCGGTCCGTGGCACGGAACAGCCTCCTCAAGTGCGCGCTGCACGGGGAGGACCCGAACTGGGGCCGCGTGCTGTCCGCGATCGGTACCACGTCGGCGGCCTTCGACCCCGACCGGCTGGACGTGGCGATCAACGACGTCTGGGTGTGCCGGAACGGCGCGGCGGGCGAGGCCAGGGACAAGGTCGACCTGTCGGGCCGCCGGATCACGATCACGGTGGATCTGAGCGCCGGGGACTCCTCCGCGGTGATCTGGACCAACGACCTCACCGCCGAGTACGTCCACGAGAACAGCGCGTACAGCTCATGAAGGGGCAGGGGACCACACGGATGAGATCTCTCTCCCCCGAGCGCGTCGACACGACCGCCGGCCGGACGGCCGGCCCGGACGCCGCCGGGATGCCCTGGCTCGAGGAACTCCAGGGCCGCACGGTGGTCGTCAAGTTCGGCGGCAACGCCATGGTGGACCCGGCGCTCCACCGGACGTTCGCCCAGGACGTCGTGGAGCTGTGGCACGCGGGGCTGCGCCCCGTCGTCGTGCACGGCGGCGGGCCGCAGATCAGCGCGATGCTCGACCGTCTCGACCTGGAGACCCGCTTCGAGGCGGGTTTACGCGTCACGACGCCGGAGGCGATGGAGGTGGTCCGCATGGTGCTGACGGGTCAGGTCCAGCGGGACCTCGTCGGCGCCCTCAACGCCCACGGGCCGTTCGCGGTGGGCATGTCGGGCGAGGACGCGCACACCATGACGGCGGTGCGACGGCCGGCATGGGTGGACGGACGCCCGGTGGACATCGGCCTCGTGGGTGAGGTCGTCGCGGTGGATCCCGGAACCGTACGCACGCTGCTCGACGAGGGCCGTATCCCCGTGGTGTCACCGGTCGCACGGGGCGCTGACGGGGAGGTCTACAACGTCAACGCCGATCTCGCGGCGTCGGCGCTGGCCGTCGCGCTCGGTGCCGAGCGGCTGGTGGTGCTGACCGATGTCGAGGGTCTCTACGCGGACTGGCCGCACAGCACGGAGGTGATCTCCCGGCTCACGGCCGCCGAACTGGGCGCCCTGCTGCCGCGCCTCACGAGCGGGATGCTCCCCAAGATGGAGGGCTGCCTGCGAGCGGTCCGCGAGGGAGTCCGTCGGGCCCATGTCCTGGACGGCAGGGTGCCGCACGCCCTGCTGCGCGGAGTCTTCGCCGAGGAGGGACCGGGTACGACGATCGTCCCCGACCAGACCACCGGGACCGAGGAGTCCCCGGAGTCCGGGGAGACCCGGGTGGCCGAGGAGGCCCGCGCATGACCGCCGCCGACGGCGCCGTACCCCTCGCGCACCGCTGGCGCGCGGTCATGATGGACACCTACGGCACGCCGCCGCCGGCGCTCGTCCGGGGTGAGGGCAGCACCGTCTGGGACGAGTCGGGCCGCGCGTACACGGACTTCACCGGCGGGATCGCGGTCACCACGCTCGGCCACGCGCACCCCGCCGTCGTCTCCGCCGTCACGGCCCAGATCGGCCGGCTGGCACACGTGTCGAACCTGTTCGTCTCCGAGCCGCCGGTGGCGCTGGCCGAGCGGCTGCTCGCGCTGCTGGGCCGGCGGGAGCGCGGCCGGGTGTTCTTCGCCAACTCCGGTACGGAGGCGGTCGAGGCCGCCTTCAAGATCGCTCGGCGGACGGGGCGCCCTCATCTCGTCGCCGCGCAGGGCGGATTCCACGGGCGCACGCTGGGGGCGCTGGCTCTCACCGGCCAGCCGGCGAAGCGGGCCCCCTTCCTGCCGCTGCCCGGCGATGTGACGCACCGTTCGGGGACGTCGAGGCGCTGCGCGCCGTGGTGACGGAGGACACCGCGGCGGTCGTGCTCGAACCGGTCCAGGGCGAGGCGGGTGTCGTCCCGGCGCCTGAGGGGTATCTGCGGGCCGCCCGCGAGATCACCCGGGCGACCGGGAGCCTGCTCGTCCTCGACGAGGTGCAGACGGGGATCGGCCGCACCGGCCGCTGGTTCGCGCACCAGGCGGGCGCGGGGGTGGACCCGGACGTGATCACCCTCGCCAAGGGGCTCGGCGGAGGGCTTCCGATCGGCGCGACCGTGGCATTCGGCCCGGGCGCCGAGCTGCTGGAGCCCGGACACCACGGCTCCACGTTCGGCGGCAACCCCGTGGCGTGCGCGGCCGGTCTGGCCGTTCTGGACGCCATCGAGACCGAGGGACTGCTCGCCCACGTCGTACGGGTGGGTGAGCGGCTGCGCCGCGGCATCGAGACGGCGCATCCCCGGGTCGCCGAGGTGCGGGGCGCGGGCCTCCTCCTGGGCGTCGTTCTCACCGATCCGGTCGCCGCGTCCGTCGGACGGGCGGCACAGGACGCCGGGTTCCTGGTCAACGCGGCGGGTCCGGGCATCGTACGCCTCGCTCCGGCCCTGACGATGACGGAGCATCAGGTCGACCGGCTGGTGAAGGCGTTCCCGTCGATTCTCGACGCCGCCTGACGCACACCACGCGGTCCACACCCGAAGGGCGGACCTCGGAACCCTTCCGGTTCCGGAGCCTGCCCTTCGCGCCGGCCGCTCGGGAGATCAGACGGCGCGGGCCAGGATCCGGGCGTTGCGGCGGGGGTCGAGGGACCGGGTCCAGGCCGTCGGGGCGAGCTCCGCGCGGGCCGGCGCGAAGCCGTGGCGGAGAAAGAGACGGCCGCCGCCGGTCGTGGCCGTGAACAGGCTCCGCAGGGAGTCGTTCCGGGCCCGCGCGAGAGCCGCGTTCAGCAGTCGGGCTCCCATACCGCAGCCCTGCGCCCGGTCGGCGACGCAGAAGTTGTAGAGGACACCAGCGGCGGGCCGTCCGGCCGTCGCGGCGGCCGGGTGGGCACGGAGTCCGATGCAGCCGTCGAGCGTTCCGCCGGGGGCCTCCGCGACGAGGAAGTCGGCGGCCTGGTCGGTGTACAGGGAGAGCGGGCGTTCGCGGAGCGCTCCGGAGCGGACGAAGGGCCGGGAGAGTGCGGCGAGCGCCGCGGCGTCCTCGGGCCGTGCGGGCCGCAGGGACAACGCGGGGAGGCCGGGAGCGGCGAGTACGCGAGGCGACAGCGTGGCCTGGCGTGGCGGGGCCGTGGTCAAGGCTTTCCTTCCTCGGTTCCACCGTGCGCGAAGGGGCGGTGGGGGTCGCCGCCCACTCGATGGAACCATCGAACTAAGGTTAGCCTTAGCTAAGTTGACAGCCAAGTCGACTCGGCCGGAGCCGGCCCGCCCACCTGCCGGACCGCGCACGCCGCCGCGTATCCGGGAGGCACCGGCACGTCGCTCACCGACCAGCCGGGAACAGTGGCCGGCGCGACCCCCGCCCCCACGTGGGTGACGGAGGGATCCTCGCCGAGGCCGATGCCGACACCCTTGAGGTACGCCTCCTTACGGGCCCAGCAGCGCCCCGTGGCAACGGCGCGGGCCGACTCCGGCAGCTCCGCCAGCTCCGCCCGCTCGACCCGGTGGAGCATCTCGGCCACCTCGGCGGCCACCTCCGGGGCGGGCACCGCCTCGACGTCGACACCCACCGCCGTGTCCGAGAAGCCCAACAGGACGACGTCACCGGAGTGGGAGAGCGAGAAGTGGAGCGGCACGGCCCGCGGGGCCGGGGCCACGGCCGGGCGGCCGTGCGGACCACCGCACCCGGGGCAGGCCTCGCGGACGTAGCGCACCTGGGCCGGATCTGTTTCCAGGTACGCGCCGAGCAGCTGCCGCAGAGCGACATGGGCGACGCGGTAGCGGGCGCGGTCGGCGGCCCGCACGAAGCCCTGGAGACGGGTCCGCTCGCCCTCGTCGAGCAGCTCGCGCAGCTCGTCCGCCCGCGGCTCGTACGCGCCCACGGGCACGATCCACAGCCGCGGCCCCTGCCCGGACCGCCAGGGCCCCGGCAGCGGGTCCTTCCCCAGGTGGGCCGGGGTCGTCCCGGTCAGCACGGCCGGCCCGGGTAGTCGTGACTCTCGGGCGCCCCGGCCTCGCGCATACGGCGGACGACCTCCACCAGAGCGGCGTCGTCCACGTCGACCGGGATGTTCAACTCCCGGTCGAACACGAGGACTTCACCCTCACGGACGTGCCGGACGACCCAGCGGGGCGGGACCGCCGGGGCCTGCCACAGGTCGGAGTGGACTGCCAGGGCGTCGGTCCGCCTGCTCACGGCTTCCGTCCCTCCGTCGCCTCACGCCCGTCCACGAAGGTCGCGACGACCTCGATGTCGCCGATCCGCGAGGAGTCGACGCGGTGCGGGTCGTCGCCGAGGACGACGAGGTCGGCGCGCTTGCCGGGGCTGAGCGTGCCGGCGCTGTCCTCCCAACGGCAGGCGTAGGCACCGGCGACAGTGTAGGCGCGCAGCGCCTCGTCGACCGTGATCGCCTCGTCGGGGCCGATGAGCCGCCCCGAGACCGAGGCGCGTTCGACCATGAACTGGATGGCCCGCAGGGGTGATCCGTCGGTGACGGGCCGGTCGGAGCTGCCGACGAGCCTCACCCCGTGGTCGAGGAAGCCCCGACCGCGGTACATCCAGGGCGCGCGCTCGGGGCCCATGACCGTCGCGTAGTCGTCGCCGAAGTAGCGCAGGAAGTTGGGCTGGACGACGGCGCTGAGCCCGAGCCGCGCGAAGCGCGCGAGCTGGTCGGGCCTGATGAGCCCGGCGTGCTCGATGCGATGGCGCGCGTCGGTCCGGGGTCGCAGCTCCTGGGCCCGTTCGATGGCGTCCAGGGCGAGGTCGGCGGCCCGGTCGCCGATGGCGTGGACGGCGAGCTGCCATCCGGCGAGATGGCCGTCGACGATGAGGGAGGTGAGGCGGTCGGGATCGTCCTGGAGCCGGCCGGTGTGGTCCATGCCCTCGTACGGGGCGGTCAGCGCGGCCGTACGGGCCATCATGCCGCCGTCGGTGTAGATCTTCAGGGCGCCGACGGACAGCCAGTCGTCGCCGAACCCGGTGCGCAGGCCGAGGTCGAGCGCGCGCGGGATGCCGTCTCGCTCGTGCGCCCCCTGCGGCCGCAGCGTGTCGCCGCCCGGCATGAGCTGGACCCTGAGCGGCAGACGGCCCTGGTCGCGCAGGAGTTGGTAGGCGCCGAGCTCGACCGGGCTGTGGCCGAGCAGGCCGCCGCCGATCCCGGCCTCGGCGCAGGCGGTGACGCCTTCGGCGAGGCACTCGCGTGCCGCGTACTCGATGGCGTCGGCGAGCTCCTCCTGCGCGTACGGCAGGCGCAGTCGGCGCACCGCGCCCATCGCGCTCTCCACGAGGACCCCGTCGTCGTGCGGGACCTCCGGCGGGAGCAGGTCGAGTACGGCGCTGTTGACGACGCAGGCGTGGCCGGAGTCGTGCATCACGAAGATCCGGTGGCCCCAGCTGACCCGGTCGAGTTCCTCGGCCGTCAGGTGCCGCCCGAGGGTCCGCTGGTCGTACCCGCCGATGGTGACCCACGCGCCGGGCGCGTTCGTGCGGGAGGTGGCCTCCGCCACGACGTCGAGGACGTCCTCGACGCGGTCGAGGCCCGCGATGCTCGGGGAGCTCGCCCTGAGGCCGGTCCAGGACAGGTGGACGTGGTTGTCGATGAAGCCGGGCAGGACGGTGGCGCCCTGGAGGTCGACGACCTCACGGGCCGGCAGGGAGGTCACGGCCTCGTCCAGGCCCACGATCCTGCCCTGCCAGATACCCAGGTCGTGGGCGACGGGGTGGTCGGGATCCATGGTGAGGATGCGCGCGTTCGTCAGCCTCGTGCAGAGCATCATGCGCAGTCCGTCCTAGGCGGTCTCGGCGAGTACGGCGTCGTCGGCCGCGTCCGGTGCGGGGGCCTCGGGGCCGAACCGCCGGGGCGCGGCCGGGATCATCAGCGGGGTCCCGGTCTCCGGGTCGTCGATGATCCGGCAGGGCAGGCCGAACACGTCCTCCACGAGATCGGCGGTCATGACGGTGGCGGGGTCCCCCTCGGCGGCGATGGTTCCGCCCGGTCGCATGACGATGAGGTGCGTCGCGTAGCGGCAGGCCTGGTTGAGGTCGTGCAGGACCGCCACGACGGTGTGGCCCTTGCGGGCGTGCAGCTCGGCGCAGAGGTCGAGCACCTCGACCTGGTGGGCGATGTCGAGGAAGGTGGTCGGCTCGTCGAGCAGCAGGATGGACGTCTGCTGTGCCAGCACCATGGAGAGCCAGACGCGCTGCCGCTGGCCGCCGGAGAGGTCGTCCACGGGACGGTCGGCGAGCTCCAGCACACCGGTCTGCCGCATCGCCTCGACGACGGCCGTCTCGTCCTCGGCGGACCACTGCTTCAGGAGCCGCTGGTGCGGGTAGCGTCCACGTGCCACCAGGTCGCCGACCGTGATGCCGCCGGGAGCGCCGGAGGTCTGCGGGAGCAGACCGAGCCGCCGGGCCACCTCGCGGGAGCGGTACGAGGCGATGGCCGCGCCGTCGAGGTAGACCTGCCCGGCCTTGGGCCTGAGCATCCGCGCGAGCGCCGTGAGCAGCGTCGACTTGCCGCAGGCGTTCGGCCCGACGATGACCGTGAAGGAGCGGTCGGGGATGTCGACACTCAGGGACGAGGCGACGGTCCGCTGGTCGTAGGAGAGCGTCAGCTCCTCGGCACGGAGCCGGGGCTGCGGGACGTCGGTTCCAGTCATGCGCGGCTCTTTCGCGACTCGGTGATCAGCAGCCAGATGAGGTAGAGCCCGCCGATGGCTCCGGTCGCCGTGCCGACCGGGAGGAGCGCGGGCGCGAAGACCCGTTGCACGACGAGGTCGCTCACGGCGAGCAGGAGGGCGCCCATCAGGGCGGACGACAGCAGCGAGGGCGCGCAGGACCCGGTGAGTCTGCGGACGACCTGCGGCGCGGCCAGGGCGATGAACCAGATGGGGCCGGTGACGGCGGTGGCGAACGCGGCGAGGGCGACGCCGATGACGAGGAGGATCGTGCGGGTCCGCGCCACGTTGACGCCGAGGGCCGTCGCCGTGATGTCGCCCATCTCGACCATGGCGAGCCGGCGGGAGAGCAGGAGGGCCGGCGGCAGCAGGACGGCGAGGGCGATGCCGATGGCGCCGGCGTGCGTCCAGAGCCGGTTCCCCAGGCTGCCGATCAGCCATGCCTGGGCCTCCTGGGCCTCCTGGAAGGTGGCCCGGGTGATCAGGTACGAGTTGGCGGCGAGCAGCAGTGCGCTGACGCCGATGCCGATGACGATCAGGCGGAAGCCCTGCAGCCCGCGGCCGATCATCAGGAGATGGACGGCGAGTGCCGTGGTGAGGCCGCCGACGAGCGCGCCGAACGCGATCTGGGTCATGCCCCCGTGCAGCAGGATGATGACGACGAGCGCGCCCACGGCCGAGCCGTTGGTGAAGCCGATGATGTCCGGGCTGCCGAGGGAGTTGCGGGTGAGGCTCTGCAGGATCGCCCCGCTCACGGCGAGGGCCGCGCCGACGAAGACCGCGGTCAGGAGGCGCGGCATGCGCAGCGTGTTGACCACGAAGTCGGCGGCGCCGGAGCCGTTTCCGGTCAGGGCCCCGACGACCTCGCCGACGGTGAGCGGGAAGTCGCCGGTGGTCAGGGTGATGCCCATGACGACGACCAGCAGGGCGGCCAGCAGGGCGGTGACGGCGACGGTACGGCCCCGGACGCGGAGCGAGACACCGCCCGCGCGGACGACGCGGCCGCTGATGACCTGGGGGGTGCGGGGGACGTGGTTCTTCGTGGACCCGGGCACGGAGCCTGTCGACTCCCCTACGGCGCTCACAGCATGACCAGCTTTCGACGACGGCACAGCGCGATGAACAAGGGGGCCCCGATGAAGGCGGTGACGACGCCGACCTGCACCTCGCCCGGCGCGCCGAGCACCCGGCCGATGACGTCCGAGCCGATGAGCAGGACCGGGGCGAGCAGCATCGAGTACGCGAACACCCAGCGCTGGTCGGCCCCCACGATGAACCGGGCGATGTGCGGGACGGCCAGGCCGACGAAGCTGATCGGCCCGGCGGCCGCGGTGGCCGCCCCGCAGAGCAGCATCACGGCGACCGCGGCGAGCACGCGGGTACGGCCGACGTGGACGCCGAGGGCACGGCCCATCTGGTCGCCCATGGCCAGGGCGTTCAGGGACGGGGCCAGTAGGAAGGCGACGACCAGCCCGACGACGACGAACGGCAGGACGAGCAGGACGATGTCGTGGTACCGGCCCGCGAGGGACCCCACGGTCCAGAAGCGGAACTGGTCGAACGCCTCCGGGTCGAAGAGCAGGACGGCCCAGTTGAAGGCGTACAGCACGGCGGTGACCGCCGCTCCCGCGACGACGAGCCGGTCGGGGGTGGCGAGTCTCCGTCCGGACGAGCCGAGGAGGTAGACGCCCACCGACGCGACGGCGGCGCCGGCGAGGGCGAACCACAGGTAGCCGAGCGGCGCGGCGACGCCGAGGAAGGCGATGGCCACGACGACGCCGGCCGAGGCGCCGAGGTTCACGCCGAGCAGTCCGGGGTCGGCGAGCGGATTGCGGGTCAGCGCCTGCATCAGGGCCCCGGAGAGTCCGAGGGCCACTCCGACGAGCACTCCGAGGAGCGTCCGCGGGATCCGGTAGTCGTGCACGATGGTGGCGGCTTCCGAGCCGTCGGGTGCCCAGAGGAGGTCCCAGGTCGCGGCGAACGGGATGCCGCGGGTGCCCACCCAGACACTGAGCAGCGAGACGAGGACCAGTGCGCCGAGCGACACGAGGAGTCCAAGACTCCGCAGGGCCACCGTGGCCGGACGCGCCGTGGGCGCGACCGGACCGGCGGGGCCCGCGCTCTCGGTTCCGGGCGCCGCCCGGGTTTCGACGGACAACGACCACTCCCCTGGCGCGGAATCGAGCGCCCCGCGAGCGGCGCGAAGCGTGGAACACGGTGGTGCGGCGAGCGACATGACACACCGCCGATCGAACTTAGGTGAGCCTAACCGTACAGCCGTGAAGCGGTCAACGTGGCTGCGCGGCATGCCATTTCAGCCACTCACGCCGGCACCGGGAGAGCCCGCGGGCACCCTTGGCAGCAGCGGTGTTTAAGGTAGCCTTACCTAACAATCCAGCTCTTCTGTGGAGGCGTCACATGCCCGCTGGAGGACCAACGGGAGGCTTCGTCCTCCGCAGAGCACTCGTCGATCAGCGGCGCCGTGTCACCGGAGCCTCGCTCCTCGGCATGGCGCATCAGGTGTGCGAGGCTCTCGTCCCGGTCGTCATCGGTCTCGTCATCGACGAGGCGGTGGCGACCGGTTCCTCCGGCGCCCTGCTGCGGTGGCTGCTGGTGCTCGCCGGCCTCTTCCTCGTGCTCTCCACCTGCTACCGGAACTCGGCGCGGCTCGCCGAGGGCGCGGGCGAGTCGGCCGCGCACCGCGTCCGGCAGGACCTCGCCGCCCGGGTGCTCGACTCACGGGGCGGCGCCGACAGCGGGCGGCTGCCCGGAGCGCTGACCGCCGTCGCGACCGGGGACGCCAAGCGCGTCGGCTCGGTCGCCGCCGCGCTCCCGTACACCCTGTCCGCCGTCGCCGGACTGGCGATCAGCGCGGTCGCGCTGCTCCGCATCTCCGTACCCCTCGGCCTGCTGGTCCTCCTCGGCGTCCCGCCGATGCTCTGGCTCGGCCACGTCATCAGCCGCCCGCTCGAGCGGCGCAGCGAGGCGGAGCAGGAGCACGCCGCCCACGCCTCCGGGGTCGCCGCCGACCTGGTCGCCGGCCTGCGCGTGCTGAAGGGCATCGGGGCCGAGGCGGCGGCGGTCTCCCGGTACCGGGAGACGAGCCGCAGCTCGCTGGCCTCGGCGCTGCGCGCCGCGACGAGCCGTGCCTGGCACGACGGCGCGATCCTCGCCCTGACGGGCATCTTCATCGCGGCCATCGGACTCGTCGGCGCGCATCTCGCCATGAGCGGCAGCATCACCGTGGGCGAGCTGGTGGCGGCCGTCGGCCTCGCCCAGTACCTCCTCGGCCCCTTCCAGCTCCTCACCTACGTCAACGGCGAGTTCGCCCAGGGCCGTGCCTCCGCCGAACGGATCGCCGAGGTGCTCGCCTCGCCGCCCGCCGTCCCCGCGGGCACGGCCCCCCTGCCCGACCCCGTCGCCGGGCGGCTGCGGCTGCGGGGGGTCACCCAGGGCGCGCTGCGCGGGGTCGACCTCGACATCGCGCCCGGCAGCCTCGTCGGTGTGGTCGCCCGTGACGCGGCCGCCGCGAACGACCTGCTGCTCTGCCTGGGCCGCGAACTCGACCCCGCCGAAGGGAGCGTCGAGCTCGACGGCGTACCGCTGAGCGACCTCGGTCCGGACGACGCCCGCCGCGCGATCCTGGTCGCGCACCACGACGCCGACCTGTTCGAGGACAGCCTGCTCGCCAACGTGCGCGCCGGGGCGGAGCTCGACGGCGCGGATCCGGGTCCGGCACTCGCCGCCTCGGCGGCCGACGACGTGGCGCAGGCCCTGCCCGACGGCGTGGACACCGTCCTCACCGAGCGCGGCAAGTCACTCTCCGGCGGTCAGCGCCAGCGCGTCGCGCTCGCCAGGGCGCTCGCCGCCGACCCCCCGGTCCTCGTCGTCCACGACCCGACCACGGCCGTCGACACCGTCACCGAGGCCCGCATCGCCGGCCGGCTGCGGGACCTCCGCCGCGGCCGCACCACGGTCCTGGTCACCACGAGCCCCGCGCTGCTCGCCGGGACCGACGTGGTGGTCATGCTCGACGACGGCCGCGTGGCCGCCGAGGGCAGCCATCCGCAGCTGGTCTCCGACCACGAGACGTACCGCTCGGCGGTGCTGGCATGACGACCGCCCAGGGCCGAGACCCGCAGGACGAAGGACGGACGATGAGCGGACCCGGCACACCCGAACGTGAGCTGCTGCCCACCGCGAGCGGCGCCCGGACCCTCGCCGTCGTCCGGGAGCTGGTGCGCCGTCACCGGCTCCTCGCGACGGGTGCGGTGACCGTCCTCGTCGTCGGCACGGCCGTCGGGCTGCTGACCGCGCCGCTGCTCGGCCGGATCGTGGACCTCGTCGTGGGCAGGAGCGGCGCGTCCGCGCTGACCGTACCGATGCTGCTGCTCCTCGGGGTCGCCGTCGCCCGCGGCGTCGCGACCGCGATCGGCAAGTCGCTCGTGGCCAGGCTCGGCGAGACGGTCCTCGCGGACCTGCGGGAACGGTTCATCGCGCGGGCTCTGCGGCTGCCGCTCGAACGGGTCGAGCGGGCCGGTTCGGGCGACCTCACCTCGCGGGTGACGGGCGACGTGACCCTGATCGCGCGAGCGGTACGGCAGGCCCTTCCCGAGTTCGCCGGTGCCTTCCTCACGATCGTGCTGACCCTCGTGGGTCTCACCGTCCTCGACTGGCGCTTCCTGCTCGCCGTGCTGATCGCCGTCCCGGTCCACGTCCTCACCGTGCGCTGGTACATCCCGCGCGCCGCGAGCATCTACGGCGAGCACCGGGTGGCGACCGGCGCGCTGCAGCACCAGTTGCTCGACAGCATCGGCGGCGTCCGCACGGTACGGGCGTTCCGTCTCAACGGCCGGCACGCCGAGCTCCTCGAGCAGCGGTCGCAGACCGCGGTGGACCTGGCGGCGCGCGGTATGCGCCTGGTCTCGGGCTTCTTCTCGCGCCTCAACATCGCCGAGTTCATCGGTATGACGTCGATCCTCGTCACCGGGTTCCTCCTGGTCGACAACGGCTCGGTGAGCATCGGTACGGCGACGGCGGCGGCGCTGTACTTCCACGGTCTGTTCAACCCGATCAACGCCGCGCTCTTCCTCATCGACGACGCCCAGTCCGCCGGCGCGAGCCTCGCCCGCCTCGTCGGCGTGTCGAGCCTCCCTGCCGAACGGGAGACCGACGAGCGGGCCGCCGTGCCGGTGGACGGCTCGGTCAAGGTGACGAACCTCGGCCACGCGTACGTGGACGGCCACCCGGTGCTCACCTCGGTGGACCTGGAGGTCCGGGACGGCGAGCGGGTGGCCCTCGTCGGCGCCAGCGGCGCGGGCAAGACCACGCTGGCGAAGCTGATCGCGGGCGTGCACGACCCGTCGACCGGCGCCATCTCCCTGGGTGGCGTGGACTCCCGGGAGCTGGGCCCGGCCGGCGTCCGGCGGGCGGTCACCCTGATCAGCCAGGAGGTCCACGTCTTCGCCGGACCGCTCTCCGAGGACCTGCGGCTGGCTCGCCCCGAGGCCACGGACGACGAGCTGCGCGCCGCGCTGGACCGTGTCGGCGCCCTGGAGTGGGTCGACGCGCTGCCCGAGGGGCCGGCCACGGTCGTGGGCGAGGGCGGCCACCGCCTCACGGTGACCCAGGCCCAGCACCTGGCCCTGGCCCGGCTGGTCCTCACCGACCCGCCCGTCGCGATCCTCGACGAGGCGACCGCCGACGCCGGGAGCGCGGGCGCCCGCGTCCTCGAGACGGCCGCGCTGCGCGCCCTGGAGGGCCGTACGGGCCTGATGGTGGCCCACCGCCTCCCCCAGGCGGCGACCGCCGACCGCGTCGTCGTCCTGGACCAGGGCCGCGTCGTGGAGACCGGCACGCACGAGGAACTCGTCGCGGCGGGGGGCCGGTACGCCGAGCTGTGGTCGGCGTGGTCCGACAGCCGCCGCGAACCGGCGGTGCCTGCGTAACGCTGCCGCGCACGACGAAAAAGGCTCCCGCCCCGGCTTCCGGGGCGGGAGCCTTTTTCGTCGCCACCGGGGGCGGCGCGGGCACCAGCGGGCGCCGCTCCGGGTCGTGGCACGGGCCGGCCCGTACCCGTAAGGCACGGGCGTCGCCGGGTCCCGTGACCAGGCAGGGCCAGTCGTACGCGCCCGTACCGCGCAACGCGAGCGTCGGTCGCGCCCCTGGCCACGGCCGGTGGCGCGCCCCTCTGTCGGCTCCGAGGGAAGCCCGGCTGGGAGCCGTGACAGGAGCGCCCCGGAGACCGCGGCCGGGGCCGGAGCGGTCGGCGTGCGCTCGCGTCCGGGCCGGCCCCGCCCCAGGGGGCTCAGGCTCCCCCGAGCGCTTGGCTCGACCGCGCACACGGACGCCGCCGCCCGTGGAGACCCTCCACGGGCGGCGGCGTTCAGGCGGATGCGTCAGGCCCGCTGGGCGGCGAGGCTCGCCGGGCGGAGGTCCGTCCAGTGCTCCTCGACGTACGCGAGGCACGCCTCGCGGGTCTCCTCGCCGAAGACCGTGCGCCAGCCGGCGGGTACCTCGGCGAACGAGGGCCACAGCGAGTGCTGGTTCTCGTCGTTGACGAGGACCAGGAAGCGGCCCTGCGGGTCCTCGAACGGGTTGGTGCTCATGCGTTGTCACTCCTTGTCGAACGCGCGGTCATGGCGGTGAACAGCTCGGAGAGCGGCTGTCCGGGGTCGGCTGCCACGGCGTGCAGCAGTCTCTGAAGTTCGTCGGCGAGTCGTCGCGCCTTCGCGGTGCCGAGCAGGTCGGTCGCGTGGATCAGTCCGCAGTGGACGGGTCCGTCACCCTGCGGCTCGTAGAAGCTGAGAGTCAGCCGCGCCCTGGTGGAGCCGGTCGGTACGGCTTCGAGGGACCCGACCCCGCCCTCCAGCTGCTCCAGGTCCGCCTGTTCATGGTGGACCACCATGACCTGCGGGCCCTCCTGAGGCAGTCCGACCGCCCGGACGACCTCGTCGAACGGCACGTCCTGCCGGTCGAGGGCGCCCAGCGTGGTCTCCCGTACCCGGGAGAGCAGCTCCGCGAACGTCGGGTCGCCGCCGGTGTCGGTGCGCAGTACGACCGTGTTGAAGAAGCAGCCGACCAGATCGGCCAGTTGGTCGTCCGTACGGCCGGCGACCAGCGTGCCGATGGGCAGATCCGTGCCGGCGCCGTGTGCGGTCAGCAGGGCCGCCAGGGCGGAGTGCAGCACCATGAACATGCTGGTGCCGGTCGTCCGGGCGAGTTCGCCCACGGCGGCATGCAGCCGCTCGTCCAGGACGAAGCCCACATGGTCCGCGCCGGGCGTGGACGAGCGCGGTCCGTCCCCGGGCAGGGCCAGCTCGGCCGGTGCGTCCTTCAGCGTCGCGCGCCAGTAGGCGAGCTGTCGGCCGCCGCGGCTGCCGGGGTCGTCGAGGTCGCCCAGGACCTCGCGGGCCCACCGGGCGTAGTCGGTGTACGACACCGGCAGCGGCCGCCATGCGGGGGCGCGGCCTTCCGTACGCGCCCCGTAGGCCGCCGTCAGGTCATGGAAGAGCGGGACGACCGACCATTCGTCCACCGCCAGGTAGTGCATGGTCAGCAGCAGCGCCTGCTCGCCGGTGGGGCCCGTCAGCAGCCGGGCGCCGAACGGTGCCGCACGGTCCGGCTCCGGTGCTCCGGCGGCCAGTTCGGTCAGGCGCGCGTCCAGGTCGGCGCACTCCTCCAGGACGAGTACCGGAGGCTGGACGGCCCGGTGGTGGAGCGCGCGGTCGCGTTCCGTGAACGCGGTGCGCAGGGGCTCGTGCCGGGCCGCCACGTCGGCGAGGGCCGCGGAGAGCGCGTCCGCGTCCAGACCGCCGGGCGAGCGCAGCACCAGCGCGTGGTCGAAGCGGGGGGTGCGGAGGTACGCGTTCCACTGCCAGCGCTGGACGGGGGCGGCGAGGAGCGGCTCCTGACGGTCCTCCGTGGGGCGCAGTGCCGGGCGTGCCGTCGACGCGCCCTTCAGCTTGCCCTCGATGCCGGCGACGGTCAGCGCGTCGAAGACGTCCCTGATGCTCAGCTCGACGCCGAACTCGGCGCGGATACGGCCCAGGAGCCGCATGGAGGCCATGGAGTGGCCGCCGAGCGCGAAGAAGTTGTCGTGGACGCCGACCCGCTCCAGTTTGAGGATCTCGCCGAACAGGGCGGCCAGCCGGCCTTGCGTCTCGTTGGCGGGCGAGGCGTCTCCGGTCATCGCCGCCCAGTCGGGCGCGGGCAGCGCCTTGCGGTCCAGCTTGCCGTTGGGGGTCAGCGGCAGCGGGCCGTCGAGCGGCACGACGAGCGCGGGGACCATGTACTCGGGCAGCAGCCCGGCCACGTGGGCGCGCAGTTCCTGCGGGTCGAGCTCCACGGACTCCCCCGCCTCCGGGACGGCGTAGCCGACGAGGCGGACGATGTCGCCGTCGCGGTCGGGCAGCACGGCGGCCTGGGCGACGGAAGGATGTCCGGCGAGGGCCGCCTCGATCTCTCCCAGCTCGATGCGGAAGCCGCGGACCTTGACCTGGGTGTCGACGCGTCCGAGGAAGTCGAGGTTGCCGTCGGCGCGCCAGCGGGCGCGGTCGCCGGTGCGGTACATCCGCGCGCCGGGCTCGCCGGCGTACGGGTCGGCGACGAACCGCTCGGAGGTCAGCGCGGCCTTGCCGAGGTAGCCGCGGGCGAGGCCGCGTCCGGAGACGTACAGCTCGCCGACGACACCGGGCGGGACCGGCCGCAGGTGCTCGTCCAGGACGTAGGCGCGGGTGTTGGGGTCGGGCCGGCCGATGGGCACCCGGCCGGCCGGGCGGCCTCCGTGCTCGCGCGAGGGCCAGAGCGTGGAGTTGACCGTCGCCTCGGTGAGTCCGTAGGCGCAGATCAGGTGGGCCGTGGCGCCGAACCGCTCGAAGACGTCCGGCGGCACGGTCTCCGTGCCGACCAGGACGGTCGACCCCTCGGGCAGCTCGCAGCCGGGTGGCAGGGCCGACACGAGGGACGGCGGAAGGATCATGTGGGTGATCCGCTGCGCCGCGAGGAAGTCGGTGAGCGCCGGTCCCGCGACCCGCGCCTCGTCCGTGACGAGGACGAGCCGGCCACCGTGGCAGAGCGCCATGGCCAGTTCGAACGCGAAGACGTCGAAACCGATCGACGCGAACTGCAGCACGTGGCTGTCGTGTTCCAGACCCATGCGGTCGACGGCGGTGGCGACGAGGCTGGAGACGCCCTCGTGCGGGACGACGACGCCCTTGGGCCTTCCGGTGGAGCCGGAGGTGTAGATGACGTACGCCGCCTGGTCGAGGAGGACCGTCCTCCCGTCGACCGCGGTCTCCGGCAGGGTCTCCAGCTCGGCGGCCACCGACGGCTCGTCGAGCAGCACCACCGGCACGCCCGCCACCTCGGGGATCTTCCCCGCGACCGGCTCGGTGCCGACGACGAGCGCCGCCCGCGAGTCCTCGATCATGTACGTGAGGCGGTCGGCAGGGTGGACCAGGTCGAGCGGGAGGAACGCGGCGCCCAGCTTCAGCGCGGCGAGCACCGTGGCGACCGTGTCGACCGACCGGGGCACGGCCACGCCGACCACGCTCTCGGCGCCGGCTCCGCGCGCGGCGAGCAGTCGGGCGACGCGGTTGGCGCGGGCGTCGAGCTCCGCGTAGGTGACGGACCGGTCGCGGTCGACGACGGCGACCGCGTCGGGGCGCTCGGCGAGCCGTCGCGCGAACAGTGCCGGGAAGGACTCCTCGTCGACCTCGCGGGAAGTGGCGTTGAAGCCGTGGAGGACGAGCCGCCGTTCGTCGTCGTCGAGGATCTCGGCCCGTGAGACGGGCTGCTCGGGCGCGGCGACGAGGGCCGCGACGAGGGCTCGGAGGCGGTCGCCGAGGCGCTCGGCGGTGACGTGGTCGAACAGCTCAGTGGCGAACTCCAGGCGGCAGCCGAGGGAGCCCGTGCCGCCGTCGGTCGGTGTGTGCTCGGTGAAGCTGAACACGAGGTCGAACTTGGCCGAGCGGATGCGGAAGGGGACGTACTCGGCGCTGAGGCCGGACAGTTCCAGTCCGTCGCCCGTACGGGCGTGGTAGCCGACCATCACCTGGAAGAGCGGGTTCCGGGAGAAGGAGCGGGTCGGGTTGAGCTTCTCCACCACCGCCTCGAACGGAACGTCCGCGTGTGAGAAGGCGGCCAGGTCGGTCTCCCGGACCCGGGCGAGGAGTTCGGTGAAGCTCGGGTCGCCGCTCAGGTCGGTGCGCAGCACCAGCGTGTTCACGAAGAAGCCGACCAGGTCGTCGAGTGCCTCGTCGCCGCGTCCGGCGATGGGCGAGCCGACGGGGATGTCCGTACCGGCGCCCATCCGGTGCAGCAGGGCGGCCACGGCCGCGTGGACGACCATGAACATGCTGGCGCCGGTCTCGCGGGCGAGCCGCTTCAGGCCTTCGTGGACGTCGGCGTCGAAGGCGATGTCCAGCTCGGCGCCGGAGAAGGCCGGCCGGGCCGGGCGGGGCCGGTCCGTGGGCAGTTCCAGCTCCTCGGGGGCGCCGTCCAGGGTCGTGCGCCAGTACTCCAGCTGCCGGGCGGCCAGGCTGTCCGCCTCCGCCGGGTCGCCGAGCAGCCGCTGCTGCCAGAGGGCGTAGTCGGCGTACTGGACGGGCAGCGGCTCCCACGCCGGGGCCGCACCCGCGACGCGGGCCGCGTAGGCGGTGGCCAGGTCGCGGAGGAAGGGGCGGTCCGACCACTCGTCGGTGGTGATGTGGTGGAGCAGCAGGACGACCACGTGGTCCTCCGTCGCCAGCTCGACGACCGTTGCGCGCAGCGGCAGTTCGGCGGCGAGGTCGAAGGGCCGGTTGACGGCGGCCTCGACGAGCTTGGGCACCTCGTCCTCGGTGGCTTGCAGCCGCTCGACCACGGGCCGTGCCTCGTCGGCGGGCAGGACGCGCTGGACGGCCTGGCCCTCGTGCTCCACGAACACCGTGCGCAGGGCTTCGTGCCGGGCGGTCACATCGGCGAGCGCCGTCCCCCACGCCTCGACGTCGAGGCCGCCGCGCAGCCGCATGACGAGCGGGAAGTTGTACGCGGCCGAGGTGCATTCGATCTGCTGGATGACCCACAGGCGCTCCTGGGCGTGCGAGAGCGGCAGCTCGTCGGGCCGCTCCCCCGCGGTCAGCGCCGGCCGGGCGGCGCCGCCGGAGCGGTCCGCGCGCTCGACCAGCTCGGCCACGGTGGGTGCCTCGAAGAGGTCGCGGATGGCGAGTTCCGCGTCCAGCGCGGTACGGGCCCGGCTGACGAGTCGGGTGGCGAGCAGCGAGTGGCCGCCCAGCTCGAAGAAGTCGCTGTCGATGCCGACGCTGCCCTCGGGCAGGCCGAGCGCCTCGGCGAAGAGCGCGCAGAGCGTCTCCTCGCGCGGCGTGCGCGGGGCGCGGCTCGTGCCGGTTCCGGCGAAGTCCGGCGCGGGCAGGGCCCGTACGTCGAGCTTGCCGTTGACGGTGAGCGGGAAGGTGGCCACGGGGACGAGCGCGGAGGGGACCATGTAGTCGGGCAGCGCGGCCTTCAGGTGGTCGCGCAGCCGCTGGAGCAGCTCGTCGCCGGGCTCGGCGCCGTCCTCGGGAGCGAAGTAGCCGACGAGGCGCCTGGTGCCGGTGCTCTCGTTGACGACGACGGCCGCGTGGGCGACCTCGGGGTGCGAGGACAGGGCGGTGGAGATCTCGCCGAGTTCGATCCGGTAGCCGCGGATCTTCACCTGGTCGTCGGTGCGCCCCAGGAAGTCGAGGAGTCCGTCGGGCCGCTGCCGTACGAGGTCGCCGGTGCGGTACATCCGCTCTCCCGGGTCCCCGAAGGGGTCGGCGACGAACCGCTCGGCGGTCAGGCCGGGTCGGTCGTGGTAGCCGCGGGCCAGGCCTGTGCCGGCGATGTACAGCTCGCCGAGGCAGCCGGGCGGGACCGGGCGCAGCATGGCGTCCAGGACGTACGCGCGGGTGTTCCGGATGGGCATGCCGACGGTGGGAGTCGCGCTGTCCGTGGTGGAGCCGCCGAGGGTGTTGATGGTGTACTCGGTCGGCCCGTAGAGGTTGTAGCCGTAGGTTCCCTCGGTGCGGCGCAGCGTGCTCCACACGGTGTCGGACACGGCCTCGCCGCCGAGGAGGACCAGCGCGGGGCGGTGCTTGCCGCCGGCCTGGTCGTGGTCGAGGAGTCCCTCCTCGATGAGCACCTGGGCGTAGGTGGGGGTCACGTTGACGACGTCGACCCGGTGCCGGTCGCAGTAGGCGACCAGCGCCTCCGCGTCGCGGCGCAGCTCCTCGTCGCAGATGTGGACCTCGTGCCCCTCGACGAGCCAGAGCAGCTCTTCCCAGGACATGTCGAAGGCGAAGGAGACGGTGTGCGCGATGCGCAGACGCCGTCCTCCGGCCGAGGCGATGGCCGGGTCGAAGATCTCCTTCTGGTGGTTGAGCTGCATGTTCGTCAGACCCCGGTAGGGGGTGACGACGCCCTTGGGCCGGCCGGTCGAGCCGGAGGTGTAGATGACGTACGCCGGGTGTTCGAGCCGGTCCTCGATGTCATGGGCGAACGCGGGCCGCTCGGCGTCGGTGATCTCCCCGCCGGGGAGGGCAGCCAGCTCGGCGGCCACGGTGTCGTCGTCCAGCGGGAGTTCGGGGGCGACGGCGCCCTCGGGTCCCCGGAGGGTCGGGGCGACGGCGGTGGTGGTGACCAGGCACAGGGGTCCGGTGTCCTCGACCATCAGTCGCAGCCGGTCGGCCGGGTGGTCCAGGTCGAGCGGCAGGTACGCGGCGCCGGTCCGCAGGACGGCGAAGAGCGCGGCGACCATGTCGATGGAGCGCGGCAGGGCGAGCCCCACGACCTTCTCCGGGCCCGCGCCCCGGGCGAGGAGCAGCCGGGCGATCCGGTTGACGTGCGCGTCCAGTTCGGCGTAGGTGAGGGCGCGTTCGCCGAAGACGAGCGCCACCGCGTCCGGGGTACGGGCGACCTGCGCCGTCAGCATGTCGGCGATGGTCTCGTCGGGCACCGGCTCCCGGCTGCCGGCCCGCTCGGCCGCCAGGGCGGCGTGCTCCGAGGGCAGCAGGAGGTCCACGCCGACGGTGCGGGCGGTGACGGCGTCCGGGCGGGCGAGGATCTCGCCGAGCCGCTCCAGGACGGTGGTGAACCGGCTGAGGATCGTGTTCGCGGCCTCCGCGTCGAACAGGTCGGGCCGCGCCGCCAGGGTGACCCGCAGCCGGGTCTCGGGCGTGACGATCAGGGTGAGGGGGAAGTGGGTGCCGTCCACGTTCGAGACGTCGGTGATGCCGTGCCGCTGCCGGAGTTCCGCGGCGCGGTCCTCGCCGTCGGCGGAGCGCAGCACGAAGAGGGTGTCGAACAGGCGGCGGTGGCCGGTCTCCTGCTGGAGGGTTCCGAGGCCGACGTACTCGTAGGGCATGACCGAGGCGCGCTCGGACTGCATCCGGCGCAGCAGGTCGAGCAGGGGCTCGTCCGGGGCGAACGCGACGCGCGCGGGGACGGTGTTGAGGAACATGCCGATGATGCCGGCGACGTCCGGTACGTCCGCGGGGCGGCCGGCGACCGCGGTGCCGAAGGCGACGTCTCCGCGGCCGGTCGTCGCCGAGAGGACCAGACCCCAGGCGGCGTTGAGCACCGTGTTCAGGGTGAGACCGTGCCGGCGGGCCAGCGCGCGGAGCCGGTCGCTGGTCTCCTTGGTGAGCACGGCGTCGAAGTCGGCCGGGATGACCGGGCCCGCGTCGCGGCCGGTCGGCGCGACGAGGGTCGGCTCGTCGAAGCCGGCGAGCGCGCCGCGCCAGGCGTCGAGGGCCTGGGTGGTGTCCTGCCGGTCGAGCCAGGCCAGGTAGTCGCGGTACGAGCCGGGGGCGGGCAGACCGGTGGTGTCGCCGGCCCGCTCGTAGAGCGTGAACAGCTCCTCCAGGAAGAGCCAGGCGGACCAGCCGTCCCACAGGATGAGGTGGTGGGTGACGACGAGCCGGTCGCGGCCGTCGCCGAGCCGGATCAGCTGGAGGCGGCAGAGCGGCGGGGCGGACAGGTCGAAGCGCTGCCGGCGGTCGGCGGCGAGGAGCGCGTCCACGCGGGCGCGCCGCTCCTCGGCGGACAACTCGGAGAGGTCGGTCTCGGTCAGCGGGATCTCGGCGCCGTCGGCGATGAACTGGACGGGGCGGGGCAGGCCGTCGCTGGTGAACCCCGCGCGAAGGCTCGCGTTGCGTTCCAGGAGCGCCCGGCAGGCGGCGCGCAGCCGGTCGGCGTCCAGGGGGCGGTCGAAGTCCAGGGTCTCCTGCGACAGATAGACGTCGAGGGCGTCACCGGTGTCGTAGGTGGCGTGGAAGTACATGCCTTCCTGGAGCGGGGAGAGCGGCCAGACGTCGGCGACCGGGAGGCCCGCGACGGCCTCTATGCGGGCGGTGTCCTCCGCTGTCAGTTCGAGGCCGCCGAGCGGGGCCGGGGCCGCGGGCTCCGGCGGGGCGGCGGCGGTCAGCCGGCCGAGCAGTGCCTGGAGTGCCGGGTCGACGGCCGCGCCGGACAGCTTCTGTGCGGCGAGCATCGCCTGGAGGGCGGCGGCGGCCTGCCCGGCGTCGGTGGCGGACATGGTCACCCCGGCGGCGGGCGCCTCGGGAGCGGTCTCGGCGGCGGGTCCGTCCGGCACGTTCGCGGCCGTCGCGGCGAGCGCGGCGGGCGTGCGGTGCTCGAACACATCGCGCGGGCTGATGGTCAGTCCCCTTTCACGGGCCCGGGTGGCGACGGCGATCGAGGTGAGGCTGTCGCCGCCCAGGACGAAGAAGTCGTCGTCGGCACCGATCCCGGCCATGCCGAGGACATCGGTGAAGATCTCGCAGAGGGCGCGCTCGCGCTCGTCGCGCGGCGCGCGTCCACCGGACCTGGGGGCGACGGACGGCGAGGGCAGGGCGTTCTGGTCGAGCTTGCCGCTGGGCGTCAGCGGCAGCGTGTCGAGGGCCATGACGGCCGTCGGCACCATCGCCGCGGGCAGCGCGTCGGCGAGCGCCGCGTGGAGGGCTTCGCCGTCCAGGGCGGTGGCGGGGCCGGAGCCGCCCGGAGCCGGGACCGCGTAGCCGAGGAGCGTTCCGTCGCGGACGACGACGGCGGCGCGGGAGACCCCCGGGAGGGCGGCCAGGGCGGCCTCGATCTCGCCCGGTTCGACGCGGTTGCCGCGTACCTTGACCTGGCGGTCGGTGCGGCCGAGGTAGACGACGGCGCCGTCCGCCCGTCGGCTGACCAGGTCGCCTGTCCGGTACATACGGGTGCCGGGCTCCCCGAACGGGTCGGCGACGAACCGCTCGGCGGTCAGGGCGTGCCGGTCGTGGTACCCGCGGGCCAGTTGGACGCCGGCGAGGTACAGCTCGCCGGGCACGCCGTCCGGGACGGGGCGCAGGAAGGCGTCGAGGACGTACAGGCGGGTGTTCCAGACGGGGCGGCCGATCGGGACGGCGAGCTCGTCGTCCCCCTCGTACGGGAAGTACGTGACGTCGACGGCGGCCTCGGTGGGGCCGTAGAGGTTGTGCAGCGGCACCGGGCCGTGTCCTCGGCGGGAGGTCAGCTCCGCCCAGCGGCGGGCGTCGGGGCCGGTGAGGGCCTCGCCGCTGCAGAAGACGCGGCGCAGGCTCGTGGCCCACTCGGGGGTTCCCGGGGCGGCCTCCATGACCTGGACGAACGCGGCCAGCATCGACGGCACGAAGTGCGTGGTCGTGATCCGCTCGGTCGCGATCAGACCGGCGAGGTACGCCGGGTCGCGGTGGCCGTCGGGCCGGGCGAGGACGACGGTCGCGCCGTGGAGCAGGGCCCAGAAGAACTCCCACACGGACACGTCGAAACTGGACGGCGTCTTCTGGAGCACGCGGTCGTGGACGGTGAGCCCGTACTCGTCCTGCATCCAGGCGAGTCGGTTGACGATCGCGCGGTGGGTGACGGCGACGCCCTTGGGGCGGCCGGTGGAGCCCGAGGTGTAGATGAGGTACGCGGGGTGGTCGGGTCCGGCGTGCGCGGTCGGCGTGTCGGCCGCCTCCTCGTCGCGGTCCACCAGGACGTGGGCGACTCCGGGTACGTCGGGCAGCCGGCCGGACGCTCCGGCGGTGGTCACGACCGTACGGGCACCCGAGTCGGCGAGCATGAACGCCACCCGGTCGGCGGGGTAGTCGAGGTCGAGGGGCAGGTAGGCGGCGCCCGCCTTGTGGACACCGAGCAGCGCGACCATGAGCTCCGCGGAGCGGGGCACCGCGACCGCGACGACGTGCTCGGGGGCCGCGCCCCGTGCCCGCAGCCGCCGGGCCAGCGCCTCGGCGCGCCGGTCGAGTTCGGCGTAGGACAGCGTGGTCCCCTCGAAGACGACGGCCGGGGCGTCGGGCGTCCGTGCCACCTGTGCGGCGATGAGGGAGGCGAGGGTGGCGTCCGGGTCGGGGAGCGGGTGTGCCGTGGCGTTCAGCTCGGTGAGGCGCTCCTGCTCCCGGCCGGAGAGCACCCCGACGCGGGCGACGGGCCGGGCGGGGTCGTCGACGAGTGTCCGCAGCAGCGCCTCGAACCGGTGGGCGACGACGGCTACGGTCACCTGGTCGAGCCGGGCGGCGTCGTACGTGAACCGCAGCGAGAGCTGGTCCCCGTCGTGCTCGACGATCAGGGCGAGCGGGTAGTGCACGGCGTCGAAGACCTCGGTGCCGGTGACGCGCAGCGTGTCCTGGTGCGGTGCCGTGGACCGCTCTCCGGAGGGAAAGTTCTCGAACACCACGAGCGTGTCGAAGAGTTCTCCGCCACCCGCGAGCCGCTGGATCTCGGCGAGTCCGAGGTGCTGGTGGTCCAGGAGGGCCGCGTGCTCGTCCTGGACGCGCCGCAGCAGCTCGACGAGCGACTCGCCGCCGTGCAGGGTGACGCGGGCCGGCACGGTGTTGATGAACAGGCCGACCGCCGAGTCCAGACCCCTGACCTCGGTCGTACGTCCGGAGACGGTGGTGCCGAACACGACGTCCCGGCTGCCGGTCAGACCGCCCAGGAGCAGGGCCCAGCCGCCGTTCAGGATGGTGCTGAGGGTGAGCCCGTGGCTGCGGGCGCGGGCCGCGAGGTCGGTGGTGAGCGACTCGGGCAGTCGGACGTCGACGTGCTCGTGCCGGGCGGCCGGCGCTGCCCGGTGGTCGCCCGCGGAGGAGGCGGGGGCGGGAAGCCGGGTCGGACCGTCCAGGCCGGCCAGGGCCTGGCGCCACGCGTCGCGGGCGGCGTCGAGGTCCCGGCTCGCGAGCCAGGCGAGGTACGCGTCCGGGGCGGGCGGCTCGGGCAGGGCGTCGCCCGCGTAGGCGGCGGTCAGCTCACGGAGCAGGACCGAGACCGACCAGCCGTCGGCGATGATGTGGTGCAGGGTGAGCAGCAGGCGGTGGCGCCGACCGTCGCGGATCAGCGTGGCCCGCATCAGCGGGGGCCGGGCGAGGTCGAAGCCCTCGGCGCGGTCCTGCCGCAGGATCTCCTCCACCGGGGTGCGGGCGGTGTCGGCCTCCTTCCAGGGAAGGCCGGTGTGGTCGGCGATCCGCTGGACGACCTCGCCGCCGGGGAGCTGGCGGAAGGAGGCGCGCAGCAGCGCGTGCCGGTCCAGGAGTAGGTGGAGCGCCTGCCGGAGCCGGTCGGGGTCGACGGTGCCCGCGAGGTCGAGGAGTTCCTGGACGACGTAGAGGTCGGCGGCCTCCCGGTCGAACTCGGCGTGGAAGAAGAAACCTTCCTGGAGCGGGGAGACGGGCAGCGCGTCCGCGTCGAGTTCCACCGCTCGGGCGGTCTCGGAGGGCGCCTCGGCCATGAGCGTGGCGGCGGTCCGGGCGAGCGCGGCGGTCCTGGCGAGCGCGGCCACGGTCCGCTGCCGGAAGACGTCGCGCGGAGTGATCACGAGCCCGGCCTCACGGGCGAGGTTGACGAGCCGGATCGCGACGATGCTGTCGCCGCCCAGTTCGAAGAAGCTGTCGTGGACGCCGACCGACGGAAGGCTGAGCACCTCGGCGAAGAGCGCGGCGAGCGTGGTCTCGGCCGGGGTGGTGGGCGCGTCGCCGCCGGCCGTCGCGGTCCAGCGGGGCTCGGGCAGCGCGCGGCTGTCGAGCTTTCCGTTGGGCGTCAGCGGCAGCGGTCCGTCGAGACGGACGACGGCGGAAGGGATCATGTGGTCGGGCAACGTCCCGGCGATCCGGGCCCGTGCCTCGGCGACGGAGGCCTCGGGGTCCGTACCGGCCTCCGCGACGAGGTAGGCGACGAGCCGCTTGGCGCTCCGGTGGTCCTCGCGGACACGGACGGCGGCCTGGGCGATGCCCGGGCAGGCCATGAAGGCGCTCTCGATCTCACCGGGCTCGATGCGGTGGCCCCGGATCTTGATCTGGCCGTCGGCGCGTCCCAGGAACTCCAGGTTGCCGTCGGCGCCCCAGCGGACGCGGTCGCCCGTGCGGTACATCCGCGCGCCGGGTTCGGTGGTGTACGGGTCGGCGACGAAGCGCTCGGAGGTGAGGCCCGGCCGGCCCAGGTAGCCGCGGGCGAGGCCGCGTCCGGCGACGTACAGCTCGCCTTCGGTGCCGACGGGCACGAGACGGAGCGCGGCGTCCAGCACGTAGGCACGGGTGTTGGGGTCGGGTTCGCCGATCGGCGCGGGTCCGGGCCGGTCGGGGGTCGCGACCCACAGCGTGGAGTTGACGGTCGCCTCGGTGAGGCCGTACGCGACCACCACCTGGAGGCGTCCGGCCCAGCGGGCGATCAGCTCGCCCGGGACCGCCTCGGTGCCGACGATCAGGACGGCGCCGTCCGGCAGTTCGCAGTCCTGTGGCAGGGCCGAGACGAGGGACGGCGGCAGGATCATGTGGGTGGCGCCGTGGCGGGCGATGTACTCCGTGAGCGCGGGACCGGCGACCCGGCGCTCGGTGGGGACCACGATGATCCGGCCGCCGACGCACAGCGACATGATCAGGTCCCAGACCGTCACGTCGAAGCCCACGGAGGCGAACTGGACGACCCGGCTGTCGGCGGTGATCCCGATGCGGTCGGTGGCGGTGGCGACGAGACTGCCGACGCCGTCGTGGGAGACGACCACGCCCTTGGGGCGGCCGGTGGAACCCGACGTGTAGATGACGTACGCCGCCCGGTCGAGGGCGATGTCGAGGCCGAGGTCCGAGCCGTCGAGGGCGTCGCGCTCGGCCGTCAGGGACGGCTCGTCGAGGAGCAGTCGGGTGGTGCCGGGGGCGTCGGGCAGCGCGTCGGACAGCTCGCGCGTGGTGAGGACCGTGCGGGCTCCGGCGTCGCCGAGCATGTAGGCGATCCGGTCCTGCGGGTGGTCGGCGTCCAGTGGCAGGTAGGCCGCGCCCGCCTTCATCACCGCGAGCAGGGAGACGACGAGGTCGGCGGAGCGCGGGACGGCGACGGCGACGACGTCCTCGGCGCCGACGCCGCGGGCGGCCAGGAGACGGGCCAGCCGGTTGGCCGCCGCGTTCAGCTCGGCGTACGTGAGCTCGCTGTCCTCGCAGACGAGGGCGACGGCGTCCGGGGTTCGGTCGACCTGCCTCTCGAACGCGGCGGGCCAGGAGAGTTCGGCCGATGCCCGGGGCTTGTCGCCGAACTCGTGGAGGAGGCGGGCCCGTTCGGGGGACGAGGTCAGGTCGAGGTGGCCGACCGGGCGGTCGAGGTCCTCCACGAAGGCGTCGATCAGGGCGGTGAAGCGGCGCTCGTGGTCCCGCAGCGTCGCCTCGTCGCAGACCTCGGCGTCGGCGTCGAGGTGGACGCACATGCCACGCCCGTCACTGCGCTCGGCGAAGCTGAGGGCCAGGTCGCTGACCGGGCCGAGCCAGACGGGTTCGAGTGCGGTGTCGAGGTCGCGGAACCGCAGGCCGTCCGGGCGTGGGAGGACGTTGACCGTGGGGCCGACGAGTTCGTGCACGCCGTCGGGCAGGCCCAGTTCCCTGGCCAGGTCCTCGGCGCGGTAGCGCCCGTGGGCGACGGCCTCGCCGACCGCGCTCCGGACCTCGGCGATGAGTTCGGCGGCGGTGGTGCCGGGGCGGACGGAGAGGCGCAGCGGCACGATGTTGGAGACCATGCCGGGGACGTCGGCGGAGACCGCGTCCTGGCGGGCGGCGACCGGCAGGCCGAGGACGAGGTCCTGCTCGCCGCTGACCCGGTGGAGGTAGGCGGCGACGGCCGCGACGAGCAGGCGGGACGGCCGGGTGCCGGCGCGCTCGGCGGCGTCGTGCAGTCGCCGGGTCTGCGCGGCGCTCAGCTCCGACGTACGGCGCACCCGGCGGGTCATGGGTACCGGGGCGCGCTCCACGAGGCGTACGGGCTCGGGCCGGTCGGCCATGCGGGTCAGCCAGTAGGCGCGGTCCTCCTGGTGCGAGGCGGAGGCGCGGTAGGCGAGGTCGGCGTCGACCAGGCGGGAGACCGCCCAGTCGCGCGGGGCGGGGGCGTCCTCGCCGGCGGTGTACAGCTCACCGGCCCGACGGGTGACGAGCGCGACGCCCATGCCGTCGGCGACGATGTGGTGGTAGCACTGGTACCAGACGATGTGGTCGTCGGCGAGGCGCAGCAGCGCGTGGCCGAAGAGCGGGCCCCGGGCGAGGTCCATGGGGCGTTCGCGGTCGGCGGACATCCAGTCGGCGGCGGCCCGCTCGGGGTCGGCGGCACCGCGCAGGTCGACGACGGGAAGGCCGAAGGAGGCGGGGGCGGGGGTCTGGCGGGGGCCGCCGTGGCCCGCGTGGACGCGTACGTGGAGGCTCGCGGCCTCCTCGACGGCCTGCCGCACGGAGGCGGTGAGGCGCTCGACGTCGGCGTCGCCGTGCAGGTCCAGGGCGAACACGATGTTGTAGGCGGAGCTGTCCGGATCGATCTGCTGGGCAAGCCAGATGCCGGATTGCCCGCCCGTGACGGGTATGCCGGAGGTGGACGTCCGGTCCGACTCGACGTCAAACATCGTTCGAATGGGCCTTTCCCTGGTGTGCGTCGGTGAGGTGTGTCCGGCACGCCCCGCTCCCGGCCCCCGCGCCGGGGAGGGGGCCACCGTGTGTGCGGTGGCGTGGCGCGGTGCTGCCGGGAGCGGGGCGCGGTCCCGCCGGGAGGCGGAGCGGCCGGACGCCGGTGACGGGCGTTACTTGACGGCCGCGATCAGCGGCTCGACCTCGTCGATGGCGTACGGGATCGACAGGACGGTGTTGAAGGAGAAGGCCGCGCCGATGTCCGGGTCCTGGTAGGGCACGAACAGGTCGCGCTTCTCCGAGTTGACCTTCAGCTTCTTGTAGAGGGGCTCGGCCTTGATGCGGTCGTTGGCCTCGGTGCTGGAGGTGACCCAGACGAGCCGGTCGACGTCGAGCACGTTCAGCTTCTCGGCGCTCAGTTCGGCGACGTTCCAGCCCGGCTTCGCCAGGGTGTCGATCTCGGGCTTCAGCTTGAAACCGAGCTCGGAGAAGAAGATCGCCTTCGGGTCGGTCCTGGTGAAGGCCGAGTACTTGCCGGCCTCGAAGCTGTCGGCGACGGCGAGGGTCTTCTGGGCGAACTCGGGGTGCTTGTCGCGGACGGCCTTGAAGCGCGCGTCGATGCCGGAGATCAGCTTCTCGGTCTCCGCGCCCTTGCCGAGGGACTTGCCGATCTGCCGCGTCATGACCTGCCAGGACGCACCGTAGTCGGGCAGGTCCTTGGGCTGCGCCACGACCTTGGTGAACTTCGAGAGCGTGTCGTACTGCTCCTTCTTCATCCCCGAGTACTGCGCGATGACGAGGTCGGGCTTCAGAGCGGCGATCTTCTCGATGTTGTACTCGTCGCGCTCACCGACGATCTCGGGCTTCGTGGACCCCCACTTGTCCTTCGTCCACGGCCACTTGCCGTACGGCTGCTCCTTGAACCAGTCCACCGCGCCGACCGGCTTGATCCCCAGCGCCAGAACCGCGTCCTGGTCCGACAGGCCCAGGGTGACGACCCTCTTCGGCTCCGCGTCGATGGTGGTGGAGCCGTACTTGTGCTCCACGGTCACGGGAAAGGCGGCGGACGAGGAAGTGTTCGTCCCGGCCGAGGGCTTCGACTCGGTCTTCTCGGTGCCGCCCCCACAGGCGGACAGCGCGAGCGCGGCGACGGTGGCGACGGCCGCCTGCGGGAAGTGTCTGACGAACCGCGTCAGAGCGGGGCGCGTACCAGTGGACACGGAGGTTCCTTTCACGGGGATCACACGGTGCGTGCCGCGACCGCCGCGTACGAGGACGCTACGAGACAGCCGGGGCGGGTGGGACTGGTGGGACTGGTGGGGCAATGGAGGTTGGGGGGATCCGGTGGGGAGAGCCGGCCCGGCAGGGAGGGGCCGAGGTCAGCGGGCCGAGCCGATGCCGTCGGCGACCGGTCGGGGCTCGTGCAGGGCCCGCTCCGGACCGCGGTCGAGGATCGAGTCCAGGATCTCGCCGACCCTGATCGCGGTGTTGGAGAGCAGGGACGAGGTGATGCCGTGGGTGTGCTCGGTACCGCCCTGCAGATAGATGCCGCAGCGCACCGCCGGGTCCGTCGAGATGCGGTAGTCCCGCTCGACGCGGACCCGGCCCTGCTCGTCGCGGTGGCAGCTCTTCGCGACCTCGCCCAGGAGTCCCAGGGGCTCCGCGGGGCTGTAGCCGGTGGCGAGGACGACGACGTCGGCGTCCAGCACGTTCTCCTCGCCGGTGACCAGGGAGGTGACGGTGGCGCGGACCGTGTCCGGGGTCTCCTCGACGCCGGTCAGGCGCGAGATGTTGAGGAAGCGCAGCCGTTCGGCGCCGAGCACCTTCTCCTGGTACGCCACCCGGTAGAGCTCGTCGATCAGGTCGATGTCCACGACCGAGTAGTTGGTGTTCCCGTGATAGTCCATCAGCCGGCGCTTGATGTCGTCGGGAGCCGTGTAGTACTCGTCGACCGCCTCGGGGTCGAAGATGCGGTTGGCGAAGCTGCTGTCGTCCGCCGGGCTGTAGCCGTAGCGGGAGAAGACCGCGCAGACCTCGGCCTCGGGGAAGCGGCGGTGGAGGTACGCCACGTTCTCGGCGGCGCTCTGGCCGGCGCCCACCACGATGAAGCGGGTGGGGTCGCTGCCCTCCAGGCCGTCGACCTTGGCGAGCAGGTCGGAGTTGTGCCAGACGCGGTCGCTCCGCTCGACACCCTCCGGCATGAGAGGCCGGAGTCCCGTGCCGATGACGAGGTTTCGGGCGCGGTGGACCACGGTCTCCGAGCCCGAGCGGGCCGTGACGTCGAGGTACTCCACGACTCCGTCGCATACGACGGGCTCGACGGAGACGACCTCGTGGCCGTAGGAGACCATGTCGTCGACCTTGGCCGCCGCCCACTCGAAGTAGTCGTGGAACTCGACGCGGAGCGGGAAGAGGTTCTTGTGGTTGACGAAGTCGATCAGCCGGCCCTTGCTCTGCAGATAGCGCAGGAAGGTGTACTCGCTGGACGGGTTACGGAGCGTCACCAGGTCCTTGAGGAAGGACACTTGCATCGTGGCGTCGTCGATGAGCATGCCGCGGTGCCAGCCGAAGGCGGGCTGGCGCTCGAAGAAGTGAGCAGTGACCGCCTCCTGCCTCCCGACGCGAGCGTTGTGCTCGCTGAGCGCGATCGCCATGGCCACGTTGGACGGCCCGAAGCCGATTCCTATGAGGTCATGGATCAGAGGTGCGTCGCCAGGAAGAACCTGTGACATGTCACTCCCATCGTGCGGGACAGCCGCCTGTCAGGCGAGGGTGAGAAGTACGGGACGCCCAGCCCGCCGGTGGCGTCGACCAGGGGCGAACTTAGGTAAAGCTAACCTGACTTACCCCGAGCTGTCGACCGGACGAATCGGTCACGCACGAGAAAGCGGCACTGAACACGCGTGAAAACAGAGGCCGTTGCATCCTTAGGTAAGGCTTGCTTTACTTGGCGACGGTCATTCGCCCTTCCGAGGAGGAACTCCATGCGGGTCGTCATGTTCGGTTACCAGACCTGGGGGCATCGAACCCTGCAAGCTCTCCTGGACTCCGAGCACGACGTGGTGATGGTCGTGACGCACCCCAAGAGCGAGCACGCCTACGAGAAGATCTGGAGCGACTCCGTCGCCGACCTCGCCGAGGAGCACGGCGTCCCCGTCGTCATCCGCAACAGGCCTGACGACGACGAGCTGTTCCAGCGACTCAAGGAGGCCGACCCGGACATCATCGTGGCCAACAACTGGCGCACCTGGATCCCGCCGCGGATCTACACCCTCCCCCGCCACGGCACGCTCAACGTCCACGACTCGCTGCTGCCCAAGTACGCGGGCTTCTCACCGCTGATCTGGGCCCTCATCAACGGAGAGCGCGAAGTCGGTGTCACGGCCCACATGATGGACGAGGTGCTCGACGCCGGCGACATCGTGGACCAGCGCGCGGTGCCCGTGGAGCCCACGGACACCGCGACCGACCTGTTCCACAAGACGGTCGACCTCATCGCCCCCGTCACGGTCGGCGCCCTGGACCTGATCGCCTCCGGGCAGACCGAGTTCACCAAGCAGGACCGCTCACAGGCCACCTTCTTCCACAAGCGGTCCGAGGACGACATCCGGATCAACTGGGACTGGCCCGCCGACGCCCTGGAGCGCCTGGTCCGCGCCCAGTCCGCGCCCTATCCGGCCGCGTTCACCTTCCACAAGGGCCGGCGCCTCGAAGTCCTCTCCGCCGTGGTGTCCGAGGGTCGTTACGGCGGCACGCCGGGGCGCATCTTCTACCGCGAGGGCGAGGGCGTGGTGATCGTCGCCGGCGCCGACGCCCGCACCGGCCGCAACCACGGTCTGGCGATCACTCGCGTACGGACCGAGGAGGGCCAGGAGCTGTCCGCCACCGACTACTTCACATCGATGGGCGGCTACCTCAGCGACCGTCCCTGACGGCCGCCGCGCCTCACCCCGCTGAACTCCGGCGCCCCCAGACGGTCCTGGGGGCGCCGGCACCCCTTCCGGCACGAGTAGGTTAGGGTCACCTAACTGGCACTGGGAACAGGTACATCGATGCAACCACGGGTTACCTCCGGCACCGCCCACGATGCGAACGGCACACGGTTCGCCGTCGTCGGCATAGCGAACATGCCGACCGACTGGGCGCGGGTCTTCAGCTCCCTCGCCAACGCCGACCTGACGATCGGCACCGTCGACGTCGACATCACGGCCACGGCCCCCGCCGTCGCCGAGACATCCGTCGGCGAAGAGCCCCGTTCACCCGCCGCCGCCGGCCCGCCCTCGCTCAGTACGACACCACCCAGCGTGCTGAACCTCAACGCCTATCTGATGTACGCGATCGGCAAGGCCGCGCGCCGCAGACTCACGGACAGGCTGACCGCCCACGGGCTGCGCCTGTGGCACCTGACCGTGATGGCGATGGTCGCCGACCTGGGACCCCAGATGAAGACGGTCCTCGCGTCCCGCCTGGACATGAACGCCAGCGACCTGGTGAAGATCGTCAACGATCTGGCCAGGACGGGCCATGTCGACTGCGGCCGGGACCCCGCCGACCGGCGCCGCGTCGTCGTACGGCTGACACCCGAGGGCCGCTCGTTCCTCGATCTGCTCAACACGGACATCGCCTCGGCCGACGACGACATCCTGGCCCCGCTGAACGCGGAGGAACGCGACCAGCTCGCCTCTCTCCTCCGCCGCGTCCACCGTCACCTCGAACCGGCGCCGGCGAGCGTCGTCCACGAGCCCGCGCGCTACGACGCCCCGGCCCGTTCGGACTCCGTGGAGGACGGCCGGATCGACTGGACGCACCCGGCCGAGCGGATCGCCCGGCTCGTCGAGGCCCGGCGCGACCGCCACCCGACCGCCTACACGCACCACCAGGGCCGGCGTCTCGAACTCCTCGCGGCGACGGTCTCCGAGCGGACCTACTCCGGAGCCCCCGGCCTGGTTCTCCACCACGAGGAAGAGGGCGTGGTGATCGTCACGGGAGCCGAGGCCCCCACGAGCGGCGAACACGGGCTCGTGCTGCGCCGCTTACGCACCGAAGCCGGTCGGGAGATGTCGGCGGAGGAGTACTTCCCCTCCGAGGGGGAGCTGCTCGTCCATCAGTCCTGACGGGTCCGGCCACCCGGAGTCCGGCCCCGCTACCGCCACTCGTCCCAGGGCGGCGGATCCGTCTCGTCGTCCGGGTCGGCGGGCGGCTCTTCGTCGAACAGGTCCGGTTCCGGGTCCGGGCCCCGCCGGGCCGACCCGGACGGCGCGGACCCGGACGGCTCCTGGGGCGCGGGCGACGGCGCGGCCTCCGCGGCCTCCCCGGGGGCGCGGCACTCGGCCAGGGTGTCCAGGACGCCCTGGGCGTACTTGGTCAGCTTGGCCTCCCCCACCCCGCCGACGGTGCCCAGCTCGGCGGCCGTCGCCGGGAAGCGGGTCGCGATCTCGCGCAGGGTCGCGTCGTGGAAGACGACGTACGCGGGGACGCCCTGCTCCTTGGCCGTCGCGGCCCGCCAGGCGCGCAGGGCCTCGAAGACCGGTGCCGCCTCGGCCGGCAGGTCGACGGGCACACGGGCACCCTTGCCGGAGCGCGAGCCGGAGCCGGTCCGGGCCGCGGCGGCGGGGGCCTTCTCCTTGCGCATCGGTACGGGGCGGCGTCCGCCCAGCACCTCGCCGCTGGCGTCCGTCAGGACCAGCGTTCCGTAGTCGCCCTCGACCGCGAGGAGCCGCTGGGCGAGCAGCTGGCGCACGACCCCGCGCCACTCCGCGGTGCCCAGGTCGGCCCCGACGCCGAACACCGACAGCGCGTCGTGGTCGAACTGGATGACCTTGGCGGTCTTCTTGCCCTGGAGGATGTCGATGATCTGGCCGGCGCCGAACTTCTGGCGCCGCTCCTTCGCCAGCCGCCAGACCGTGGAGAGCAGCTTCTGCGCGGCGACCGTGCCGTCCCAGGACTCGGCCGGGGTCAGGCAGGTGTCGCAGTTGCCGCAGGGTTCGCCCGACTGTCCGAAGTACGCCAGCAGCCGCACCCGGCGGCATTCGACCGTCTCGCACAGGGCGAGCATGGCGTCCAGACGCGCGGCCAGCGAGCGGCGGTGCGTCTCGTCGCCCTCGGAGCCGTCGATCATCTTGCGCTGCTGGACCACGTCCTGCAGCCCGTACGCGAGCCATGCCGTGGCCGGCTCCCCGTCGCGTCCGGCCCGGCCGGTCTCCTGGTAGTAGCCCTCGACGGACTTCGGCAGGTCGAGATGGGCCACGAAGCGGACGTCCGGCTTGTCGATGCCCATGCCGAAGGCGATCGTCGCCACCATCACGACCCCGTCCTCCCTCAGGAAGCGGGCCTGGTTCGCCGCACGCGCCCGGGCGTCCATGCCGGCGTGGTACGGCAGGGCGTCGACCCCCTGCTCGGCGAGGAAGGCCGCGGTCTTCTCGACCGAGGCGCGGGAGAGGCAGTAGACGACTCCGGCGTCCCCGTCGTGCTCGGTCCGGATCAGCTCCAGGACCTGCTTCTGGGCGTTGTTCTTGGGGACGATGCGGTACTGGATGTTGGGCCGGTCGAAGCTCGCGACGAAGTGCCGGGCGTCCTGCAGACCGAGGCGCGCCGCGATCTCCGCGTGGGTGGCTTCGGTGGCCGTCGCGGTCAGCGCGATCCGGGGGACCTTGGGCCATCGCTCGTGCAGCATCGAGAGCGCGAGGTAGTCGGGCCGGAAGTCGTGGCCCCACTGGGCGACACAGTGCGCCTCGTCGATCGCGAAGAGCGACACCGTGCCCCGGTCGAGCAGGCGCTGCGTCCCCTCGGTGCGCAACCGCTCGGGGGCCAGGTAGAGGAGGTCGAGCTCGCCGGCGAGGAAGGCCTGCTCGACCGTCTGCCGCTCGTACGGGTCCTGCGTGGAGTTCAGGAATCCGGCCCGCACCCCCAGGGCGTTGAGCGCGTCCACCTGGTCCTGCATCAGCGCGATGAGGGGCGAGATCACGATGCCCGTACCGTCTCTGACCAGCGCCGGGATCTGGTAGCAGAGCGACTTGCCGCCGCCGGTGGGCATCAGGACGAGGGCGTCGCCGCCCCCGACGACCTGATCGACGATCTCCTGCTGTTCACCGCGGAAGGAGCTGTATCCGAAGACGCGGTGAAGCACCTGGAGAGGGTCGGAGATCGCGGGGGAAGCATCCGGAAGGGCCATTCGACAAGACTAACGGCGTGCGCCGACACCCCCGGCCCGCCCGGCGAACCCGTGGACGACCCGGGCGGGCGGGGGTGCTCATCGGCGACGGTTCAGCCCGCGGTCCGGGCCATCCACGCCTCGACGTCGTCGGCCGACCTCGGCAGGCCCGCCGACAGGTTCTCGTGGCCGTCCTCGGTGACGGCCAGGTCGTCCTCGATCCGGACCCCGATGCCGCGCCACTCCTCGGGCACGGTCAGATCGTCGGGCTGGAAGTAGAGGCCGGGCTCGACGGTCAGCACCATGCCGGGCTCCAGGACGCCGTCGACGTACTCCTCGTTCCTGGCGTGCGCGCAGTCGTGGACGTCCAGGCCGAGCATGTGACCGGTGCCGGCCATGGTGAAGCGGCGCTGCAGTCCGAGTGCGTACGCGCGCTCGGCCGGGCCCTCGATGAAGCCCCACTCGACGAGCCGGGCCGCCAGGTGGCGCTGGGACGCCTCGTGGAAGTCACGGTACGCGGCGCCCGGCTTGACGGCGGCCATGCCCGCCTCCTGCGCCTCGTACACGGCGTCGTAGACCTGGCGCTGCACCGGAGTGAAGGTTCCGCTGATGGGGAGCGTGCGCGTGACGTCGGCGGTGTAGAGCGTGCGGGTCTCGACGCCGGCGTCGAACAGGAGCAGCTCCCCGGGGCGCACCGGTCCGTCGTTGTCCGTCCAGTGCATGATCGTGGCGTGCTCGCCCGCGGCGCAGATCGATCCGTAGCCGACGGAGTTGCCCTCCAGGCGCGCCCGGCGGAAGAAGGTGCCCTCGATCCAGCGCTCGGAGGACGCGATCGCCCGGGAGAGCTCCCCGACGGCGTCGGTGAATCCGCGGACGGTGGAGTCCACGGCCTTGCGCATCTCCGCCAGCTCCCACGCGTCCTTGACGAGCCGGAGATCGCTGAGCGCCTCTTCCAGCGCGTCGTCGCGCTCCTCGTCGGTGGTGACGGCGGCCTCCAGCGACGGATCGACGCCACGGACGATGCGGGTGGGTACGCCGGCGGAGGCGGCCAGGTCGTCGGCGGCGGTGCGGACGTCGCGGCAGGCGAGCCCGAGCACGCGCGCGGACTCGGCGAGGGAGCGGCGCCGGCCCATCCACAGCTCCGCGGTGGCGCCCGTCCAGAACTCGTCGTCGTCCCTGCTGTCCCGCGGCAGCTGGTAGCAGTAGGCGTCGTGGCCGCCGTCCGCGCGGGGTTCGAGGACGAGCGCGCCGTCCCGTGCCTGGTCCCCGGTCATGTGCACGTAGCCGGAGTACGGCCGGAAGGGGTAGAGGTCGTCGTTCGAGCGGACCTTGAGAGTCCCCGAGGGGATGACGAGGCGCTCGCCCGGGAATCGCGCGGAGAGCGCGGCGCGGCGGCGGGCCGCGTACGGAGCCTGTTCGTCGAGCGTCAGGTCGTGCCGCTCGGTGTCGGCCCACCCCGTGCGCATGAGGGCGGACAGCTCGTCGGAGATCCCTGCGTACAGACCGTTCTTTCGGCCCTTGGCCACGGCGTTCCCTTCTTCCCGTTGGTGCCGGTGGGTGCGTTCCTGGACTGCGCCCCGGACGGTAGTCCGGGAGGCGCGCGCCGGGTGCCCAGGAGTGCCACTGGCACGGATCGGCCACGACGGGGGCGTGGGCACGGTCGATAATGCGATCCATGACGAACACGAGACTCGGCGAGGCCCTCCGGCTCCTGGGCGTCGACGAGGCCGCCTGCCGGGTCTATCTGGCGCTGCTCGAACAGGCACCCGCTCCGCTGAGCGCGATCGGCGCCGCGGTGGGCCTGGGCGGCGCGGAGCTGGCCGCGGCGTACGGCGAACTCGCCGACGCGGGGCTGGCCAGCGCCGCGGAGGGGGTCGCGGACGTGGTGGCTCCGGTGTCGCCGGCCTCGGGTCTGGAGATCCTCGCGCGGCACCGGGCGGCCGAGCTGGAGGAGTCGCGGATCGCCGTCGGCGGCGCGTTCGAGTCGTTCCGGCGGCGGCGGCTCGCCGCGTACGACGACCACCTCGTCGAGGTCGTCACCGGGGACGCCGTCGGCCCGAGGATGCGCCTGGCGTGGTCGAGCGCCCGCGAACGGATCCGCCAGCTCGAGTCGCCCCCGTACTTCCCGCACTCCGGCGCGACGGAGGACGCTCTGGCCACGCTCGCCCGTGGTGTGACGCAACGGGTCGTGTACGCGCGGGAGTCGCTGGCGTACCCCGGCCGTCTGAAGGAGGCCATCGAACCGTGCGTCGAGGCCGGCGAACAGGCCAGGGTGCTGCCCTCGGTGCCGGTCAAGCTCCTGATCATCGACGACGCGTACGCCCTCGTGTCGCTCTCGATCAAGGAGGCGGACGTGGTCAACACGCTGCTGGTGGTGCAGCCGAGCGGGCTGCTCTCCGCTCTCGTGGCCCTGTTCGAGCAGTCCTGGACGAACGCCCTTCCGTTCCACGGCCACACGACCCGCCCGGGCGGTCTGCCTCCCGGCGACCGCCGCCTGTTGTGGCTCCTCGCGGGCGGCGCGACCGACGACGTCATCGCACGGGAGTTGGGTATCAGCCGCCGCACCCTGTTCCGTCGGCTGGAGGTCCTGATGGCACGTCTGGGAGCCGCGAACCGCTTTCAGTTGGCTTTGCAGGCGCAGCGTTCCGGTTGGCTGTGAGGGGGCTCGGCGAGCCGAATCGCTGTGAGCGGCCGATCTCACACAGGGGTCGGGCGGGGATTGAGGGCAATGGGCCGCAGTCGTCCCCATATTGACGATCGGTCACCTGTTCGCGCCCGGTGATAAGATCACGACGCTTGCGGAGCGGTGGATGGATGCAAAACGAACATCTCCGACCACGGCGACCATCCGGGCAAGCACCCCGGTACGGACGGTCCGCCGGTCCACCCGTATTGACGGAATTCAGTAACTGGCCGTCAGTCGCCTGAAGAGAGCCTTATGACGTCTTACGCACAGAACCCAGCACTCTGGGTCCTCCTGATCGCCACGCTCGGCGCTGTGGCCGTAATCGTTCGCCAACGCAAAGCGATACGGACTTTACGACAGGAGACCACAGAGCTCAAGGCCCACTACGCCGAGTTGGAGAACAGCTACTCGAAGTCCGTCGAGCACGAGAAGGAGCGGGCCCAGGACTCGACGAAGACGGTCCTCAAGTCCGCCATGCGGACGCTCCAGGGCCTCGCCGCCGAGCAGCAGTTGGTCATCTCGGGCCTGCAGAACAAGTACGGCGATTCCGTCATTCTCCATGACCTTCTGGAGATCGACCACACCAACTCCCAGTTCGGCCGGCGCGCTCAGTCCATCGCCGTCCTCTGTGACGGCTGGCTGGGGCGGCAGCGTGAGGTCGCGTCGGTGTACGACGTGGTCCGAAGCGCCCAGGGAAGGATCCGGCACTACCGCCGGGTCGAGATCCTGTCGCAGGTCGACTTCGGTATCACCAGCCGGGCCGTCGAACCGGTGGCGCTCGCTCTCGCCGAGCTGCTCGACAACGCCACCAGTTATTCGAGCCCCGATACCGTCGTCGAAATCAATATCCGTACCGTACCCAAGGGTATTTGCATCGTCGTCGACGATGCCGGTGTCGGTATGAACGACGAGGAGCGGGCCCGTGCCGCGAAACTCCTGACGAGCGAGCGGGTCTCCGGTGTCTCCGGACTCGGCAGCCCGCCGCAGTTCGGTTTCGCCGTCATCGGCGTGCTCTGTGAGCGCTTCGGATTCGAGGTGTCCGTGGACTCCAGTTCCCCGTACGGAGGTGTCCGTGCCGTCCTCCTCCTGCCGCACGAGATGCTCACCGGCATGCCCGAGAAGAAGGCCCCGGCGCCTTCCGTCCCCGCCGTCGCCGTGACCGACCCGAGCGGACCGACGCCCGCGGTCACCGCGTCCACCACCGACGACGGTCTGCCACGGCGCCGCCGCAAGCGGCCCATGGCCATCGTGAGCGGCAGCCCGGCGCCCGCACCCGCCGCCACCCGTTCCGGCGCGGAGACCGCGGCGATCATGGGGGCCTTCCAACGGGGCACCCAGTCCGGTCGGGCCACGCGCCCGGACGCGGCGGATCAGACGATCAGCACACGTGATGCGAGCAGCGAAGGGCCTGAGATCTCGTGAACGACGACCTGTCATGGATGCTTGACAGTGCCTTGGAGATACCGGGGGCGCTGCACGCGGTCCTGGTCTCCGCCGACGGTCTGCTGATGGCCCGGACGAGGGACTTCGGAAAGGACAACGCGGACACGGTCGCCGCCGCGATGAGCGGCATGCAGTCGCTCAGCCGCTCGCTCGGGTTCTTCGTCCAGGAGGGTCGCCTGCAGTGGCGCCAGACGCTGGTCGAGTTCGACGGCGGCTGGGTCTTCCTGATCTCCGCCGGGGAGGGCGCGTACCTCGGCGTCTCGGCCTCGCCGGACGTCGACATGCAGGACATCACGTTCCGGATGCAGCAGCTCGTCGGCCAGCTGGGCAAGGCCCTGACGACACCGCCGCGCGAGAACCTCGGCGTCCGCTCATGAGCGGCTTCGACGAACTGGGCCCCGAGGCGGCGGAGTTAGTTCGCCCGTACGTGATCACCAAGGGCCGCGGCCTGCCGGACGAGGCACAGCTGTCGCTGGTCACCCTGGTCACCGCGGCCGAGGAGGGGCAGCAGCGGCGCCCGACCCGGCTCTCTCCCGAGGAGCAGAGCCTGCTGGACCTGTGCACCGCCGGCTATCTCTCGGTCGCCGAGGTCGCGGGCCACACGCGGCTGCCCATCGGTGTGGTGAGGATCCTGCTCTCCGCCCTCGACGAAGGCGGCTACCTCGTCACCCGCCCACCCGTGCAGCGTGCCGCGCTCGCGGACCGAGACATTCTCGAGGAGGTACTGAATGGGCTCCGCGCCAAGTTTGGATGAGCAGGCCTATGTGCGCGGCGGCGCGACGCAGACCGCCGTGAAGATCCTCGTCGTCGGTCACTTCGCCGTGGGCAAGACCACCTTCATCGGTGCGATCTCGGAGATCCCTCCGCTGACCACCGAGGAGACGATGACCCGCGCCGGGGAGTCGTACGACGACCTCAAGGGAGTCCGGAGCAAGACCACCACCACGGTGGCCATGGACTTCGGACGGCTGACCATCAGCGAACGCGTGGTGCTGTACCTGTTCGGGACGCCCGGTCAGCAGCGTTTCGTGCAGATGTGGGAGGACATGGCCCGCGGCGCGCTCGGAGCCCTGGTGCTCGTCGACCCCGAACGGCTCGCGGACTCCTTCGCCGTGATCGACCTGATCGAGCAGTACGGCCTCGACTACGCGATCGCCGTCAACCACTTCGCCGGCGCGCAGGATCGCGAGGAGCGGGCGCTGCGCGAGGCGTTGGACCTGCTCGACGACACCCCGGTCGTCACCTGCGACGCGCGCGACGAGAAGTCGTCCGCGGACGCGCTGATCACCCTCGTCCGCTATTTGCTGGACCGCGCTCACTAGAAGCAGAGAGAAATCATGGACGCTCGTTCCACCGCACCCGTACCCCCGCCCGGGTGCCCCGCGCACGCCGACGGCGGCCGGGTACCGCTGTACGGGCCGGAGTTCCAGGCCGATCCGCAGGCGTACTACGCCTATCTGCGCCACTTCGGGCCGACCGCGCCCGTGGAGCTCGCTCCCGGCGTGGAGGCCACCCTCGTCACGGACTACGCGACCGCCCTGCAGCTGCTCCAGGACTCGGGGTCCTTCCGCAAGGACGCGCGCCGCTGGCGACAGCTCAACGAGGGGCTCATCAGCCCGGACAACCCGGTCGTGCCCGTCCTCGCGTACCGACCCAACTGCATGTTCAGCGACGGCGCCGAACACCTGCGGCTGCGCCAGGCGGTCACGGACAGCATGGCCCGCGTCGACGCGCGCAAGCTGAGCCGGACCACGGAACAGGTCTCCGAGTACCTGGTCTCGCGGTTCGCCGCACGGGGCTCCGCCGACCTGCTCGGTGACTACGCGCGGCAGCTGCCGCTCTTCGTGTTCAACGAACTCTTCGGCTGCCCCGCCGACATCGGCGACCGTGTGCTGTTCGGTATCACCGGCATGTTCGACGGCGTCAACGCCGAGCGGGCCGTGGAGGTGCTGTTCGGCGCCGTCGGCGAACTGGTGGCACTGAAGCGGGCCAAGCCGGGTGAGGACGTCACCACCTGGCTGCTGCAGCATCAGGCACGCCTGACCGACGAGGAGATGATCCACCAGGTCGCCCTGCTCCTGGGCGCGGGGACCGATCCCCTGGGCAATCTGATCGGCAACACGATGCACCGGCTGCTCACCCACGACCGCTACGCCGACGGCGGGGGCCTGATCGACGAGGCCCTCGACGACACCCTGTGGGACAACCCGCCGATGCCCAACTACGCTCCTCACTACCCGGCCACCGACATGGAGTTCGCCGGGACGAAGGTCCAGGCGGGCGACCTCATGCTGGTCAGTTTCGCGGCCGCCAACACCGGGCCGAACCTGACCGCCGCACGCGAGTCCGGCAGCAACCGCTCCCACCTGGCGTGGAGCGCGGGCCCGCACGCCTGCCCGTCGAAGGAGCCCGCGCGGCAGATCACCGTCACGGCCATCGAGAAGCTGCTCAACCAGCTTCCCGACGTCGATCTCGCCGTGCCGGAGGAGAGCCTCGTCTGGCGCCCGGGCCCCTTCAACCGGGGTCTCACCACGCTGCCCGTCCGGTTCACGCCGACCGAGGCCGTACGCCGTGCGGCCGACGCCCCGCAGCAACGGCCCGCGGCGGACGCCTCGGCCGAGCCGGGGGGCCGCAAGCGCGGAGGAATGTGGAGCCAGTTCCTGACCTGGCTGGCGAAGTGATCAAGGCAACTCCCGCCGGAGTGTCCGGCGCGGCATGAACGTCGGCCCTGGGGGGTAGTGAGCACCGCGTTGTTCAAGCGTGCTCGTGAGGCTGAGGAGGTGTCGTGGAGCACATATCCACCGACCCGGATGTCATGCGTCATCCCGCCGAGTTCGGCCCCCTCGATACCCGCCCCTCCGGGCGGGTATCTTCTTGGGCTCCCCCACCGAGGGAGACGCTCGGGGGCCATACGGCGAGACAGACCCTGCGGCTCTGTGAGGCCGCCGGGTTGAGCGGTTCCGACGCCGCGGAGTACGCGCGGACGCTGCTCACGGTCCTGGGGCCGGTGGCCGAGCGCCCGCTCGACCTGCCGCCGCCGTACGAATCCTTCCTCTCCGACGACCACACGCCGGTGGAGTTCTCGCTCACCTTCACCGCCGGCTCGGGGGCGACCCTGCGGGTCCTCCTCGAGCCGGGGTGCGAAGCGGCGGATCTGGCGGAGAACGGGCGCATCGGTCTGAGGGCCGTTCGCGCGATGGGGCGGCGCTGGGGCTTCGACACCGCGCGGCTCGACGAGCTGGAGGACCTGTTCTTCCCTCCGGACCCCGAGGGGCCGTTGGCGCTCTGGTGCGCGCTGGAGCTGCTCCCCGGCGGCGTGCCCAAGGTGAAGGTCTATCTGAACCCGGCGGCCTCCGGGCAGGAACGTTCCGCCGAGACGGTACGGGAGGCCCTGCGCCGGCTCGGTCACGACGAGGCGTTCTGGGCGCTCCCCCCGAGCGACCGTCATCTGTTCCTCGCCCTGGACCTGGGTGACTGGAACGAACCCCGCGCGAAGGTCTACCTCGTGCACGACGACCTGTCGGCCCGTGAGGCGGCCGGCCTCTCCCGGATGGCCGGCGGCCCGGGACGGGCGGCCGTCTCGCGCTTCTTCCGCACGGCCGCGGGGCTCGACACCGCCATGGGCCCGGGCTCGGATGCCGGCCTCGACGCCGACGGCCTCGGGGCCCTGGACGGGCTCGGCGGGCTGGACGCCCTCGACGTACCGCTGGACCGGCGGCCGGGACTGACCTGCCACTCCTTCACCGAACCCGGGGCGGACCGGCCCAGCGGGTTCACCCTGCACATCCCCGTCCGGGACTACGCCCGGCACGACGGGGAGGCCCTGGACCGAGCGGTGACCCTGCTGCGGCGCCAGGGCATGGACCCCGCACCTCTCCTCCGGGCTCTGAGCGCCGTCACCGGACGACGGCCCGAGGACGGCGTGGGGCTGATCGCCTATCTGGCCCTGGCCCATCAGCGGGGGAAGCCGGCCCGGGTGACCGCCTACATCTCCTCGGAGGCGTACCGCGTCAGGCCTCCGGCCGACGCGCCCCTTCCGCGCGCGGCCGAAGCCGTTCACTGACCGCGCGCCGGCGGACGGGCGTCACGCCTCCTGCAGCTCGCGCAGCTCCCGCAGGTAGGGTCCGACGTCCACCTGGACAGAGGCGCCGCCCTCGGTCCGTCCGTACCGCGCCTCGACGCCCTTCAGATAGCCGTCGATCTCCTCGTGCATGAGGTCCGCGGACGGCAGGGTGGCGTCACCGTCGACGATTCCCGCCACCCATCGCGCCTGGGCCTCCACAAGGCGCGTGATCGAGCCGACGGGGCGGATCAGACCGACGAAGTACAGGCCGGTCCGCTCGGGCGCGACCACGCGCCGGTACAGCCGGACCGCCCCTTGCCCCTCACCGGTGGGACAACCGGCGGGCAGGAAGGGGAAGTCCATCCGGAATCCGGTGCAGTAGACGATCGCGTCGGCCTCCTCCACGCTTCCGTCGGTGAAGGTCACCCGCCCGCCGTCGACGGAGTCGATCGCGGGTCTGGGGATCACACCGCCGTGCCGGATCCGGCTGAGTATCTCGTCGGAGATGGTCACGGCGGAGGAGAAGATCGCGTGGTCGGGCTCGGGGAGACCGTAGTCCGAGAGGTTCCCGCGTGCCACGAACAGCGCCTGCTCGACGAAGCTCCGCTGCTCGGTGAAGGGCATGTCCTGCCACCACGGCGCGTCGGCGATGAGGTCCACGGACATGCCGAAGAGCTGCTTGGGGACGACGTGCAGCCCCCGTCGGACGGAGAGCACGGTCCGCGCCGCGTGGCGGGAGAGGTCCGACGCGATGTCCACCCCCGAAGCCCCCATCCCCACGACGACGACGCGCTGCCCGGAGAAGTCGGCGCCGTCATGGAAGTCGAGGGAGTGCAGAATCCTTCCGGTGAACGAATCGGCGCCCGGCGGAAGCGGATTCGGCGGCGCCGCCACCGTGTTGTGACCGGAGGCGACGACCACGTGCGTGAAGCGCCGCTGCGTCACCGCGCCCCGCTCATCCCTGCTGGTGACGGTCCAGGAACCGGCACCGCCCTCTCCCCGGCCGTCTCCCCCGCCGTCCTGTCGTACGGAGAGCACCTCGGTCCGCGTCTCGACGCGCGGCAGCAGCCCGGCCCACTCGGCGAACGCCCGCAGGTAGGCGGCGACCTCGGCGTGCCCCGGGTACAGGGGCAGTTCGGCCGGCATCGGGAAGTCGCTGTATCCGGTCAGCTGCTTGGCGGTGTTCAAATGCAGGGAGCGGTAGCCGGGCCCCCGCTCACCCGCTCCCGGCTGACGCCAGATCCCGCCGACCTCGGGCGCCTTCTCCAGACAGACGAAGTCGATGCCCCTGAGCGAGAGCGCGTGTGCGGTCGCCAGCCCCGACAGGCCCGCGCCGATGACGCAGACGGCCGGAGCGGGGGGAACGCCGACCGAATCTGACCCGCCCATGGATCCCTCCACCGCACACCATCCGTCCTCGCGCCGGGGGCGGTCGGCACCGCTGTCTCCCCGTGCGGGAGCCCGGAGGCATCACGATACCGATCACCGTTCGAGTGTGATCTTCGCAGGTGCCGGTCCACGCGGGGGCCGGCCGTATGCGAGAACGTCATGGAAAAGCCTTCTCCGGGTTACACATTCGGCCACCGCCTCGTGGCACGCTCCCGCTGGCAGACGGTCAACACGCGTAGATCACCGCGCTGTTGAGCCGGACGCCCCACGCCAGGCGTGTCCCCATCCCCCGAAAGGTCCCCCCATGTCCTTTGTGCCCACCGGCAGATGGAAGGCAGTGGCCGCGACCATATCCGCGGCCCTCATCGGTCTCACCCTCCCGACGGTCGCCGCGACCCCGGCGAGCGCCACCACCACGGCGTACGACAGCACGTACTACAAGAACGCGATCGGCAAGACCGGTACGAGCCTGAAGTCCTCGCTGCACACGATCATCGGCAGCCAGAGCAGGATCTCGTACGACGCGGTCTGGAACGCGCTCAAGGTCACGGACCAGGACCCGAACAACAGCGCCAACGTGATCCTGCTGTACAGCGGCACCTCGCGCAGCAAGAGCCTCAACGGCGGCGACGTGGGCGACTGGAACCGCGAGCACGTCTGGGCCAAGTCCCACGGTGGTTTCGGTACTTCGGCCGGACCCGGCACCGACCTCCACCACCTGCGCGCGGCGGACGTCCAGGTCAACAGCATCCGCGGCAACAAGGACTTCGACAACGGCGGCAGCGCGGTGAGCGGCGCGCCCGGCAGCTACACCGACTCCAACTCCTTCGAGCCGCGCAACGCGGACAAGGGCGACGTGGCCCGCATGATCCTCTACATGGCCGTCCGCTACGAGGGCGACGACGCCTGGGCCGACCTGGAGCCGAACGAGTCGACGTCCAACGGCAGCGTGCCCCTGCACGGCCGGCTCTCGGTCCTGAAGCAGTGGAACGAGCAGGACCCGCCGAGCGCCTTCGAGGAGCGCCGCAACGACATCATCTTCGGCACCTACCAGGGCAACCGCAACCCGTTCATCGACCACCCCGAATGGGTCGAGGCGATCTGGTAGACCCGCCGCGGTCCGCCGAGCTCCGCGCCCAAGGGCGGGGAGCTCGGCCCCGGGGCCGCAGGGTGGCCCTGCTCTGGGCCGCCCTCCTCGCCGTGACGGTCCAGGCCACCGCTGTCGCACCCGCGCTCGCCGAAGGCCCCGGGCGGCCCCGGCGGGCGGGACTGTGTGAGGACCGCACGCCCCCTCGACGGGCAGGGCCGCGAGGTCCTGGACATCGCCCGCAGGGCCAAGGACGACCTCGAGCTGAACTCCGTGGAGCTGCGGGTCACCGTCGGCGGACGCGAGGTCGTCACCGACGCGCTCGGCGAGTCCATGACCGGCGTACCGGCCCGGCCGGACATGCACTTCCGCGCCGGCTCCGTGGCCTTCGCCCACATCGGCACGGCCCTCCTCCAGCTGGTGGAGGAGCGGAAGGTCCGCCTGGACGACACCGTGGAGCGCTGGCTGCCCTTCGTACCGAAGGCGGACCAGATCACCCTGCGGATGCTGGCCTCCAACACCAGCGGCCTGCACGACTACGTCACCGACCCGGACTTCGCCGCCGAACTGGGGCCCCACCCGTTTCGCCACTGGACCCCGCAGCAGCTCCTCGCGTACCCCTTCAGCCACTCGTTCTGGTACGAGCCGGGTACCAGCTGGAGCTACTCGCACGCCAACTACCCGCTCCTGAGCATCGCGCTGGAGAAGATCACCGGAACCCGGATCGACCGGCTTCTGGAGGAGCGGATCTGGCGCCCCCTCGGGCTGCGCAACACACAGAACAACTTCACCCCGGACATCCCCGAGCCGGTCCTGCACGCCTTCACCTCCGACCGCGGTCTCTACGAGGAGTCCACCTTCTGGAACCCCCTCGTGGACCACGGCGCCCGGCGCGGTCATCACCACCGACATCTGCGACCTGGCCCGTTCCGCGAGGCCATCGGCTCCGGCGAGCTGCTCTCGCCCCGCGCGTACCGCACCTTCGTCGAACCGGGCACGGTCGGCCTGGGCGGCGGGACCGCCACGTGCCCCGCCACGGTCTGTCTGCCGCAGACCGCGGCACGGCACTTCGGGCTCGGCGTCATCGTGGCCAACACCTGGCTGATCCAGAACCCGCCGTTCTCCGGTTACGCCGCGATCCAGGCCTATCTGCCCTCGGAGCGTCTCGTCATCGCGGTCTCCACGACCAAGACCGCGAACACGCCCGCGGGCAACACGGCCGAGGTCGTCGCCGAGCGCGTCGCGGCCGAACTCGCGCCGGGTACGCCGATGACGCTCAGCTGACACCGCGCTCGGCCGAGACCGCGATCCGCTGAGCCACCACAGCTTCACACGCCGACTCCGACGATCAGGAGCCGGCGCGTGACTGCTGTCAGGCAGCATGGTGACCATGAACTCGGAACAGCCGCAGTCGCCCGGAGCGACAGTCGTCCCCACGGCCGCCCTTCCGAACGCGGCCGACGTCAGGAACGCGAGGACGACCCTCCTCGGACTCCTCGCCCGCACGGGCGTACCCGAGGACGAGACGGGGCGGCTGATCGCCCTCGTGGAGGCCGGTGCCCTCGCGGAGGCCCACGGTGAGGTCACCCGGGTCGTGGCACACGCTCCCGAGGATCGGGGAGAGCGGTTCCGCCTCGGGTGGCTCGACGGCGCCCGGGCCGTCGACGAGGCGCTCCTCCGCAGTACCGAGCGCGCCCTGCGGCGGGCGCTCGGCTCCGACGAGCCGGGCGCCGCCGAGGGACCGACGGACACGGCGCACGTCCACCCCCCGGTCGCAGGGGTGGACGTGGAGCGGGCGAAGGTGGCCGTGACCCCGCTCTACCTCGCGTTCAGCCACGTCTCCGACCTCGACCCCGAGGTGTCGGAGGACGTCCTCGTCGCCGTCCTCGGCACGATGAGCACAGCGGAACGGGCCGGGTACGCCGGGCACCTGGACGCCTTCGCCGACTCCTGGAGCGAGCGGCTGAACCGGTTGTACGCGGAGTACGGGCCCGGCAGCGACGTCTCCATCCACGGGCGCTACTCCCTCCTCCATTCCCCCAGCAGCGTCGCCGTGCTGGAGCGTCTCGTCTCGGCGCCCGAGGCACTGCGGGAGGAGTGGGACCGGGTGGAGCTCCCTCCCGTCTGGCTGGAGGGGCTGACGAAGGCCTGGGACGCCCCGCCGGGTGGGTGAGCCGCGGCGGGGCGTCGACGGGGCTTCGAGCGAGCCTGCCGCCTCCCGGACGACGATCCGGGACACGGTGGTGGCGGAACCCCACTCAAGGTTCGGACCGTCGCCGGATTCAGTGATGTGAACACCGGCTTCTCAGCGGTCCGGTTCCGTAGGCGTTCCGGGGCGGGGCCGTTCAGTCGGGCAGGGAGCGGTCGTCCTCGCTCCGTGCCTCCACCGTCGCCCGTCCGCCGCTCAGGCCCCGGTAGGCGACGCAGGAGGCCACGACGATGAAGGGCCACACCGACTGCATGCAGGTCACCAGCCGTTCGGCGACACCGGGGGCGCCCTGACGCTCCGTCTCGATCAGGTACCAGGCCGCGGCGACGCCCATCAGGGCGGTCGCCGCGATCGAGGGCGCGAGCCGCAGTCCCCAGGGCGCGTCCCCGGTCCGGACGGCGGCCAGGACCGGCCACACCGCGAGCAGGACGAAGCCGATGACGGCGACCGAACTGTGCTCCAGGGAACCGCCGCTGCTGGGCGCCGGGAGCATCGTCACCACGAAGGCCGCGACACCGCCGGCCGCCAGGGTCAGCCGTCCGGTGCGTGCGGCCGGCCGGAGCCCCCAGGCGGTGATCAGGTGGCAGACGCCCAGCGCGAGCAGTGCCCCGGTCATCACCCAGAAGCCCCTGGCGCCATAGGCCGCCAGCACGCTGATGTTCTGGGTGACGGGATCGTAGGCCGGTCCCTCCAGCCGGGCCGCGAGCATCCAGCCGCCGGTCAGCAGGACAGGGGCGCACCCCGACGACACCAGAGCCCACCAAGGAACAGGTCGCATCGGCCCACCGTAAGCCGCCCGGCCGCCTCCGCCCCGTGTACGCGGGCGGGGTGGAGTCCGAATGGGGTGTACGGAGCGCGACGCGCGGAACGGGACCGCCCCGTCAGGCGGTCACGTTCCTGTCGAACCAGCCCGAGAAGACGTGCTCCTCGTCGGCGATCCGGCGCTGCTCGGCCTGTTCCAGGACCCTCTCCGCCTCCGCCCGCCAGGTCGCGGCGTCCGCGCGCGGCGGGGGCAGGAACGGACCACGCTCCGGTGATCCGGCCGCGGCGCCGAAGAAGTCGCCGCCCTTGCGCTTCACGTCGTCCGTCCCCCAGGCGCGTCCGTGCCCGTCCCGGGGCACCTTCTGCAGATGGGGGATGTGCTTGGCGCAGTGGATGTACGCCTCCTCCACGGCGACCTCGACCCACACCTGGGCCCGGCGGCCCGGCACCGAGTCGTACGGGAGACCCTCGTGGGCGCGGCGCATGGCGTCGTCCGACACGACCCGGGCCCGGCCGTTCACGTGAAGCCCGATGCGGTCCCGGACGAAGTCCATCATGAGGATGCCGACGTGGGGGTTCTCCTCGATGTTGCCGAGGCTGGCCTGCACCCCGTTGCCCCGGTACTCCGGGTACGCGAGGGTCCGGTCGTCCACGACGTGGAGGAAGCCGGGCGGGCCGGCCCGGAAGGTGTTGTCGCACTCGCCGTGCCGGTCGGCGGTCGCCAGGAAGAACATCTCCTGGCGCGCCACGAACTCCCGCATGCGGGTGTTGAGGCGTTCGAGGACCTGGTCGGCGTAGAACCTGTCGGCTCGCTCGGTGGTGCCCATGCGCTGCTGGACGAGATGCTCGCCGTCGCTCCCCGGGCGGATGGCGCGCACCCGCGGCTGCCGGTAGCCGGTGTGTTCGAAAGTGCTCAATTCCTTGCCCCGACCAGTTCCTCGATGGAGTCGTGCCGTATGCGGTGGGTCGGTATGCCGATGCCGACCAGGGTGTCGACGCCGCGACGGATCATGCCGGGCGGGCCGGAGAGATAGGCGTCGTAGGTGTGCCACGGTCCGTACTGACAGACGGCGTCGGGCAGTTGGCCGCACAGCTCGCCGCTGGGTCCGTCGTCGACGACGGGACGGACGGAGAGCCAGGGGTGCGACTGCTGCAACCGGAGCATCGTGTCGATGTCGTACAGGTCGTGGTCGCGGCGGGCACCGTAGAAGACCTGTACGGAACGGCGACTGCCGTGCTGGGCGACATCCTCGACCAGGGCCTTGATGGGGGCGATGCCGGTGCCGCCGCCGAGGCAGAGCAGCCCGCTGTCCGTGGTGTGGTCGACGGTCATGGATCCCGCGGGCGCGCCGAGCCGGATCACGTGGCCCGGCCGGGCCCGGTGCACGAGGGCGTGGGAGACCCACCCCGCCGGCACGGCCTTGACGTGGAAGGAGAGCAGTCCGTCGGAGCGGGGCGCGGAGGCGAAGGAGTAGTGCCGCCAGACGCGCGGCCACCAGGGCGTCTCCAGCGACGTGTACTGGCCGGCGAGGAAGGGGTACGGCTGGTCGGGCCGGACCGTCACGACGGCGATGTCCCGGGTGCGCATCTCATGGGCGACCACCTCCGCCTGCCACCAGGCGGGGGCGCGGAGTTCGTCCTCGGCCGCCGCGTCGATCATGATCTGGGAGATCGCGGTGTAGGCGCCCACCCAGGCGGCTTCGGTCTTCGGCCCCCAGCTCTCCCGGGCGTACCGGGAGAGTGCGCCGAGGAGGCACTCGCCGACCGCCGGATAGTGCTCGGGAAGCGTGCCGTACTTCCGGTGCCCGCGGCCGAGCCGGGAGAGGTACGCGGTCAGGGTGTCGGCGTCGTGCACATGGGTCGCGGCGGTGAGCAGTGCGGTGAAGAGCCGGTCCCGCTGGGTGTCCATCGCGGCGGGGAACAGGGCGCGCAGGTCCGGGTGCTTCAGGAAGAGCAGGGCGTAGAAGTGCGAGGTGACCTTGTCGGCGATCGGCTCGATCTCGGCGAGGGTACGGCGCAGCAGGGCGGCGTCGGACGTGTCCTCGGGGTCCGCGGCGCGCTGTTCCGCGCCTGCGGGCTCTGTGTGAGGTGTGGGCGCGGCGGTCGGCCCGGAGGCCGTGGGCGGAGTGGGCGCCGCGGCGGGGGAGGATGCGAACGGCTGGAACGGCGTGGAGGGTGCGGTCCGCTGCTCCGGTGCGGACGGCGCGCCGGGTGCGGGCGGCACCGACGGGGCGGGGGCTACGGGCGCCGGGGGCGCCGAGGGCCTGGCGGCCGGCGCGGGCCCGGTGGGCGGTGCCTGGGGGGTGGGTGCCGGACCGCCCGGGGTGCCACCCGGGCCTCGACCGAACCAGCCCCCGTCCCGGCTGTTTCCGCCGGGGTTCGCGCCGTCGGCCGACATGGTGGTCGGACCATCCATCGGTTTGCCTCGCCTCGAACGTCTTTCGGTCGGTCTTCGCACATGGGGTCCGAGTGTGCCCCGATTTCCCTCTCCCTATCGGAATTCCACGTAAGCGCACCCGCCACTGCGAAGTCGGTGGTATATATCCCGCTCTCGACCTGGGGCACGGGTGTGCGAACGGGCTCGACCCTACCCCGCGCCCGGGAATCCATGAAGGCTCGATTCAGCCCTCACCGCCCTGCCGGGGTTTTCCCTGGTCAGAGCGGTGGATGGGCGCTGATAGGCGAGTTTTACGGTGAGTCGACGACGAATCCTGGCCGTTCTGGCGCGAATGCGTCACAGAATGTGTGCCGGTTCTTCACCAGGTGAGAGGTGCTGCCAGAGGAAGGCGTACATCAGGGCGTTGTTGTGGGCGGACTGTTCATTGTCACTGGCGCCCGCGTGGCCCCCGCCGGTGTTCTCGTGGAGCAGGACCCGGTGCCCGAGTTCACGCAGTCGGGCGGCGGTCTTCCGGGCGTGCCCCGGGTGGACTCGGTCGTCCCGGGTGGAGGTCATCAGCAGGACCGGCGGGTAGACGCGGTCGGCGGCGAGCCGGTGGTAAGGGGAGAGAGCGCGGAGATGGGGGCGATCCGCCTCGTCGTCCGGGTCGCCGTACTCGGCGATCCAGGACGCGCCCGCGAGAAGCCGGTGGAAGCGGATCATGTCGAGCAGCGGCACCTGGGCGACGATCGCGCCGAAGAGTTCCGGGTGCCGGGTGAGCATCGCGCCCATGAGCAGGCCGCCGTTGCTGCCGCCGGCGGCGCCGAGCATGGCGGGGGTGGTGATGCCCCGCGCGACGAGATCCCCGGCGACGGCCGCGAAGTCCTCGAAGGCCCGCGGCCGGGCGGCCCCCAGCGCGGCCCGGTGCCAGTCCGGTCCGTACTCCCCGCCGCCACGGATGTTCGCGATCACGTACGTGCCACCGCGCTCCAGCCAGGCCCGTCCCCGTACGGCGCCGTAGGAGGGGGTGAGGGAGACCTCGAATCCGCCGTAGCCGTAGAGCAGCGTCGGGCCCGGGCCGGTGCGGACGCGGTCGGGGCCGATCACGAAGTACGGCACACGGGTGCCGTCCAAGGAGGTCGCGAAGAACTGTTCCACCTCCAGGCCGGCCGTGTCGAAGCGCTCCGGGGCCTGCTTGAGGACCTCGGTCTCGGCGCCGATCCGCCCCCGGTAGAGGGTGGAGGGCTGCAGGAAACCCGAGACGTCGAGGAAGTACTCGTCGGAGACGTCCGGGTCGGTGTCCACGACGGTGACGGCGGACAGCCGCGGGACGTCGGTGAGCGCCTCGCGCGACCATCCGCCTACCCCTGCGGTCGGGGTGAGGATCTCGATGCGGGTACTGACGTCGTGCATGGTCTCCAGGAGCAGATGGTGCCGGGTCCAGGAGTGCCCGGCGAGAGCGGTCCGCTCGTCGGGGGTGAAGAGCACCTCCGGCGTACGGTCGCCCGCCAGGAAGGCGTCGAAGCCGAAGGCCAGCAGCGAGCCCGCCGGTTGCCCCAGCCATGCGGACCTCAGGGTGACGATCAGGTACCGGCGATGGGCGTAGGCCTCGGCGTCCTCGGGGACGTCGATCTTCACGAGTCCTTCGTCGGGGGTCAGGAGATAGGTCTCACCGCGGTAGAAGTCCCTGGCGCGGCCGACGAAGTCGCGCTCGAAGCCGGGCGTCGTGTCGCGCAGTCCCCAGGCCGACACGTCCGAGGACTCGGCCTCGAAGACGACGGCCGCCTTCTCCAGCGGCGTGCCCCGGCGCCACCGGCGTACCGTGCGCGGATAGCCGGCGTCGGTCAGCGAGCCCGGGCCGAGGTCGGTGCCGACGAAGACGGTGTCGGCGTCGATCCACCCGATCCGCGTCTTCGCCTCCGGCACCTCGAACCCTCCGGCGACGAACGACCGGGTGGCGAGGTCGAACTCGCGGACCTCCACGGCGTCGCCGCCGTCGCGCGAGAGACACACCAGCGCCAGGTCGTCCTCGGGCCGGCGCACCCGCGCGCCCGCCCACACCCACTCGACGCCCTCCGCCTCGGCGAGCGCGTCCAGGTCGAGGAGGACCTCCCATTCGGGCTCGTCCTTGCGGTAGCGCTCCAGCGTCGTGCGCCGCCACACTCCCCGCACCTGCTCGGCGTCCCGCCAGTAGTTGTAGAGGAACGCGCCGCGCCGGGTGGTGTACGGAATGCGGTCCGAGGCGTCCAGCGCGTCCCGCAGGCGCTGCTTGAGGGAGGCGAAGCCGTCGTCGGCGGCCAGTTCGGCCGCCGTCTCCGCGTTCCGTTCGGCCACCCACGCCAGCGCGGCCTCACCCTCGACGTCTTCCAGCCACAGATACGGATCGTCATCGTTCACACCCCGCATTGTGCAGCCGGTCCCCGCCCGCGCGCCTGCCGAGAACCTGCACATCGCACGCGTGTTGGGGGCGGCCCTCTTCACGACTCCTCGACCGGGAGATGACGGAAGCCGTCCGGGTGACACCTTTCTGTCCGTTACATTCCCCCCGCGTTCCGGGGCTCCGGAATCTGTTACTCGTTCCTGCGAAGAAGGTGTCGGCATTCCGTGAATATGGGGTCACGGACGTCGCCTCAGGTACACAAACGTCCGCGACGAAGCGTCAACTGAATTGGTCCGGTAACCCGTTCGCATGCTTTGATCGGCCCCCTGCGGCCGCAGAAACGGATTCCCCCCAACACATGAAGGGTGCGCATCATGCGTCACGACCTTGAGACGGTAGAGATCTCCGACGCCGAGCTGGACGCCGTGTCCGGCGGTCTCGTCGCCGTCTCCGGTGGCCTCGCCGGCGCCGTGACCAGCGACGTCACGGGCCTGCTCGGCACCGTCGGTTCCCTCCAGACGGTCCAGGGCGTCGAGAGCCTGGCCACCGGCGTCCCCGGCCTGGCCCAGGGCATCACCGGCGTCTCGGTGAACACCGCCGGCATCACCGGTCTCGCGGGTCTCTGAGCCGAATACCGCCCGTGAACCCCGGAACCCTCACCGGTTCCGGGGTTCACGGACTCCCCCTGTCCGAACGTTTCGAATGCAGTCGAGGGAACAGTCCGTGCAGTTCCGCCAGAAGGCGCTTTCCAAGCTGCAATCACCCGAAGAACTCGATGTGCCGGTACGGTTCGCGCGCCCGCAGGGGCGCCTCGTGCTGGCCGTCACCGTCGTCGTGATCGCCGTCGCGGGCTACTGGGCCCTCACCGGCACGGTGGCGGCCGGACTGAGCGCGCCCGGTGTCCTCACCCACGCCGAGGGCAGCTACCTGCTGCAGAGTCCCGTCGCCGGGCAGGTGACCGACGTCCTCGTCGAGGAGGGCCGGTCCGTCTCCCCCGGCACGCCGGTGCTGACCGTCCGTACGGACAACGGCGACCGGCCCGTGCGCGCGGTGGCGGGCGGCCGGGTGACCACCCTCTTCGCCCGGATGGGCGCCGTCGTCACGACCGGAGCGGACGTGGCGACGGTGGAGCGCGTGACCGATCCGCAGGACCCGCTGGTGGCCGTGCTGTACCTCCCCGGCGACGGCGCCTCGACGATCCAGGTGGGCGCGCGGGTCGACCTCGGCGTCCAGTCCGTCCCCCGCGACCGCTACGGCGTCCTGCGCGGCCGCGTCGAGGCCGTCAGCCGCACTCCACAGACACGGGAGCAGATCGGCGCCTTCCTCGGCGACAGCGGGCTCGCCGCGCAGTTCTCCCGGCAGGGAAACCCGGTCGCGGTGGTCGTGCGCCTCGACCGCTCCTCCTCGACGGCCTCGGGCTACGCCTGGTCCTCGACGGACGGCCCTCCGCACCCGATCGACTCCGGTACGCCCGTCACGGGCGCCGTCCGTCTCTCCGCGCAGCGCCCCGTCGACTGGCTGCTGCCGTGACCGCGCCGCCGGAGTCCACGCGCGAGCGGAGCCGCTCCCGTTCCCGGGCCTCGGCGCGCCGGCTCCCACCCGCCCGGCGCCGGCGCGGCCCCGCGCCCAAGGGCCGCCGGCCCCGTACCGTCCGCACGCCCACCGTGCTCCAGATGGAGGCGGTCGAGTGCGGCGCCGCCGCCCTGGCGATGGTACTCGGCCACTACGGCCGTCATGTGGCGCTCGAAGAGCTGCGCATCGCCTGCGGCGTCTCCCGCGACGGCTCGCGGGCGAGCAACCTCCTGAAGGCGGCACGTGGTTACGGCCTCCAGGCCAAGGGCATGCAGATGGACCTGGCCGCCCTCGCCGACGTGGCCGCCCCGGCCGTCCTGTTCTGGGAGTTCAACCACTACGTCGTCTACGACGGCATGGGGCGCCGCTTCGGCCGCAGGGGCGTGTACATCAACGACCCGGGCAAGGGACGCCGGTTCGTCCTCATGGACGAGTTCGACACGAGCTTCACCGGGATCGTGCTCACCTTCGAGCCCGGGCCCGGCTTCCGCCGGGGCGGCCGCAGGCCGGGCGTCATGGGCGCCCTGCCCGCCCGGCTGCGCGGCACGTCCGGCACCATGGCCGCCGCGGTGATCTCCAGCCTGCTGCTCGTCGTCGTCGGCGCCTGGGTGCCCGCCCTGAGCCGTACGTACATCGACATGTTCCTGATCGGGAACCAGACGTCGCTGCTGAGCGTGCTCTTCGCGGCGATGGCGACCGCCCTCGTCCTCACCGCGACACTCACCGCCCTGCAGCAGGCCAACCTGCTCCGCGGACGCGTCATCGCCTCCACGCTGGGCAGCGCCCGCTTCCTGAGGCATCTGCTCAGACTTCCCCTCACGTTCTACGCCCAGCGCAACCCGGCCGACCTGGTCCAGCGCCTGCAGTCCAACGACGCGGTCGCCGAGACCCTCGCCCGCGACCTGGCAGCCGCGGGCGTGGACGCCGTCGTGGTGCTCCTGTACGCGGTGCTCCTCTGGACGTACGACCCGCAACTCACCGTCGTCGGCGTACTGATCGCGCTGCTGAACGTGCTGGCCATGCGGATCGTGATCCGGCTGCGGGCCACCGACACACAGAAGCTGCGCGCCGAGAGCGCCCGGCTGACCAACACCTCGTACAGCGGTCTTCAGCTCATCGAGACGATGAAGGCGACCGGCGGCGAGAACGGCTTCTTCCGCCGCTGGGCCGGGCAGCACGCCACCACGCTCGACGTCCAGCAGAGGCTGGGCGTGCCCAGCGCCTGGCTGGCGGTCGTCGCGCCCACCCTGGCGGCCCTCAACAGCGCGCTGATCCTGATGATCGGCGGTCTGCGGGCGGTGGAGGGGCATCTCTCCGTCGGGCTGCTCGTCGCCTTCCAGGCCCTGGTGACCAGCTTCACCGCGCCGATCACCCGTCTCAACGGCGTGGCGGGAAGGATCCAGGACTTCGCCGCCGACGTCGCCCGCCTCAAGGACGTCGAGAACTTTCCCGTCGACCCGGTCTACACGCGGCGCGAGCCGCCGGGCCGCACCCGCCGTCTCACGGGCCACGTCGAGCTGGACGCCGTCACCTTCGGCTACAGCCCGCTGGACGCTCCGCTCCTGAGGGACTTCTCGCTCACGGTGGGTCCCGGGCAGCAGGTCGCGCTGGTCGGCGGCTCCGGCAGCGGCAAGTCGACCGTCTCCCGGCTGATCTCGGGCCTCTGCACCCCCTGGGAGGGCGCCATCCGGATCGACGGGATGCGTCTGGAGGACATCCCGCGCGGCGCCCTGGCCGCGTCCGTCTCCTTCGTCGACCAGGACGTCTTCCTCTTCGAGGGCACCGTCCGCGACAACATCGCCCTGTGGGACCCCTCCGTCCCCGACGAGGCCGTCGTCGCCGCCCTGGAGGACGCCGCCGTGTACGACGTGGTCGCACGTCGCCCCGGCGGCATCCACAGCCGCGTCGAGCAGGACGGCCGCAACTTCTCCGGCGGCCAGCGCCAACGTCTCGAGATCGCCCGGGCGCTGGTGCGCCGGCCCACCGTCATGGTCCTCGACGAGGTGACCAGCGCCCTGGACGCGGCGACCGAGCAGGTCGTCATCGACAACCTGCGGCGCCGCGGCTGCGCCTGCGTGGTCATCGCCCACCGGCTGAGCACGGTCCGCGACAGCGACGAGATCGTGGTCCTCGACCGGGGCACGGTCGTGGAGCGCGGCCGGCACGCGCATCTGGTCGCCGCCGGCGGCGCGTACGCCGAACTGGTCAGGGAGCACTGAGGTGACGTTCCCGCACCAGCCGACGCACCCCGCAGTGGTCGCGGACCCCGTCGTCACGGCCCTCGGCGGCCTCGGCACGGCGGTCGACTGTTCCGGTGCGCGCAGCGTCTCCCTCGAAGGCCCGCACGTGGTGTGGCTCGTCGTCGAGGGCGCCATGGACCTGTTCGCCGTCGACGCCGCACAGCTCGGCCCCTGGCACTTCCTGGGCCGGCTGGAGGCGGGCGCGCTGCTGCTCGGACCCGTCGAGGGGCCCGAACACACCCTGATCGGCAGGCCGTTGGAGGGGTGCCTGCTGCGTCGGGTGGAACTGCGCGAACTGTCGTGCGCCGACGGGCAGTGGTACGACGGACAGTGGTACGCCGACCCGGATCCGTACGGCTCGGCCGAGCCGCGGCTCAGCCCTCTCGAGCACGCCTTCTCCCTCGGTATCGGCCGTGGTCTGCGCGTGCTGTACCAGGCGCCGCTGGGCGGCCGCCCGGGCAACGACGCCGGCGGCGCGGACGACGACGTGCTCTGGATGCGGATCGCCCCCGGCAGCGTCAGGTACGGAGCGGCGTACGAGGGGTACGGCGACGACTCCGCCGGCACTCTCCTCGTCGACCCGACGATGTGGCAGGGCATGGTCGACCAGCAGTTCCGGCTGTCGTACGCCCTGGACAGCTGGATCGAGCAGCTGGAGCGCGCCCACGAGGACCGTACGGCGGCCGGGATCGAGGCGGGCCGGGCCGCCAGGACCGAGGCGGACCAGGCTCTGCTCGCCTCCATCGGCCGGTCCGGTTCGGGTGGTTCGGGCGTCGCCGGCCGGGGCTCGCACGGGCGGGCGGGCGACGACACGACGTACGCCGTGTGCCGTCTGGTGGCCGACGAGGCGCGGATCACGCTGGCCGGTCCGGCCGCGGCGCTGGGCCTGCCCGGACGCCTCGACCCCGTCGAACGGGTCGCGCTCGCCTCCCGGATCCGTACGCGTGTCGTACGGCTCGGCGGCCGCTGGTGGCGGGAGAACAGCGGGCCGCTGGTGGGGCGGCGCGAAAAGGACGCGAGCCCGGTCGCGCTGCTGTGGCGGCGTGGCCGGTACGAGGCCGTCGATCCCGCCACGGGCGAGCGCGAGCGCGTCGGCAGGGCCAACGCGGCGGCCTTCGAACCGCGCGCCGTGATGCTCTACCGCCCGCTGCCCGACCGGCCGTCGAGCCTGCCGGCGCTGCTGCGGTTCAGCCTGCTCGGCACCCGCGCGGAGCTGCGGACCCTGCTGCTGAGCGGGCTCGTCGCGGTCGGCCTGGGGGCCCTGGTGCCCATCGCCACGGGCAAGGTGCTGGGCGAGTACGTGCCCCGGGCGGAGAACGGTCTCATCGTGCAGACGGCGCTGGCGGTCGTCGCCACGAGCGTCGTCTCGGCCGCCTTCATGCTCCTGCAGAACATCTCCATCCTGCGGATGGAGGGCCGGGTCGAGGCGACCCTCCAGCCCGCGGTCTGGGACCGGCTGCTCCGGCTGCCGACGCGGTTCTTCACGGGCCGCTCCACCGGTGAGCTGGCCAGTGCGGCCATGGGTATCAGCGCCATCCGCAGGGTGGTGTCCGGCATCGGACCGGTCGTCGTCCAGGCGGGCACCGTCGGCACGGTGAACCTGGTCCTGCTGCTGGTCTACAGCGTGCCGCTGGCCCTCGCGGCGCTCGCGATGCTGCTGGTCGTCGCGGCGGCGTTCCTGGGCCTCGGGCTGTGGCAACTGCGGTACCAGCGGCAGCTGATCCGGCTCGGCAACAAGCTGAACAACCAGGCGTTCCAGACCCTGCGCGGGCTGTCGAAACTGCGTGTGGCGGCCGCCGAGAGCTTCGCGTACGCCGCGTGGGCGGGCGAGTTCGCCCGGACCCGTGAGCTGCAGCAGCGCGTCGGGCGGATCAAGAACGTCCTCACCGTGCTCGGGGCGGTCTGTCTGCCCCTGTGCACGCTCGTGATGTTCATGCTGCTCGCCGGTCCGGCCCGGGGGTCGCTGTCCGCGAGTGAGTTCCTCACCTTCAGTACGGCGGTGACGATGCTGCTGTCGTCGGTCACCCAGCTGACCGGCGCGCTGCTCTCGGCCGCCGCCGTGCAGCCGATGTTCGAGCAGGTCGGACCGGTGCTCCGGGAGACGCCCGAGGTCCGTGGCTCCAGCGCCCAGCCGGGCGAGCTGAGCGGGGCGATCGAGGCGGAGAACCTGTCCTTCCGCTACTCCGACGACGGCCCGCTGGTCCTCGACGGTGTCGGCTTCCAGGTGCGGCCCGGCGAGTTCGTGGCGGTCGTCGGCGCCAGCGGCTGCGGCAAGTCGACGCTCCTGCGGCTGCTCATCGGCTTCGACTCACCGACCTCCGGCAATGTCCGTTACGACGGCCAGGACCTGGCGGCACTCGACCAGGCGGCCGTGCGCCGTCAGTGCGGTGTCGTGCTGCAGAACGCCCAGCCGTTCTCCGGCTCGATCCTCGACTGCATCTGCGGCGCGGAGACGTTCCCTCTGGAGGATGTGTGGGCGGCCGCGGCGATGGCGGGTCTGGCCGAGGACATCAAGGCCATGCCGATGGGGATGCACACGATGCTGTCCGACGGGGGCGGCACGATCTCGGGCGGGCAGCGCCAGCGGCTGATGATCGCCCAGGCCCTGATCCGCCGACCCCGGATCCTCTTCTTCGACGAGGCGACGAGCGCGCTCGACAACGAGGCCCAGCGGGTGGTCATCGAGTCGACGCGCGCGCTGAACGCGACGCGGGTCGTGATCGCCCACCGGCTGTCCACGATCATGGACGCCGACCGGGTCATCGCGATGGCGGACGGCCGGATCGTCCAGCGGGGATCGCCCGCGGAGCTGCTGGCGGACACGACCGGCCTCTTCCACGAGCTGGTCCGCCGGCAGCTGAGCTGACCCGGTCGTCCCCCGGGTCGGACCGGGTCAGGACTCCACGTGGCGCAGGGCGCGGGCCAGGTGGAGGCCGGTGGCCGTGGCGAGGAGCGTCCCGCAGCCGGTGAAGACCAGTCCGGCGGTGTCGAGGCCCACCCACTCGGTCAGCGCGCCGACGCCGACGACCGGCAGGGAGATGCCCGCGTAGGCGACGACGAAGAACGAGGAGACCGTCGCCGCCCGGTGCGCCGGCGGGGCCGCCTCGCCGACGGCGATCAGTCCGGCCCGGAAGGCGAGTCCCTGGCCGATCCCTCCGCAGACGGCTCCGGCCTCCAGGAGCGGCAGCGCCTCCACCCAGAGGGACGCGCCGACGAGGAGGAGACCGGCCACCAGCACCAGACAGCCGAGGGGCAGGGCGACGCGGACGGACATCCGGGACGTCCACGACTGCCCCACGGTCGAGGCGAGGAAGACCGAGAAGACCACGAGGCCCGAGACGGCCAGGTTGGTGATCCCGAGCGTCTGCGAGACGAAGCTCGGCGCCACCGCCGTGAAGAGGCCGAGGAGCGAGAATCCGGCGAAGGCGGCGAGCGCCGAGGGTGCGAAGACGCTCCGCACCTCGGCCGGTACGTACAGGCCCTGCGGCTTCGGCCGGGTCCGCAGCCGTGGCTCCGCGACCGTCTCCGGCAGGAGGAGCACGATGAGGCAGCCCACGGCGACCATGGCCAGATGAGCCAGGAACGGCAGCTCCAGCGGCCTCGGGGCGTACTGCGCGAGGATGCCGGAGATCAGCGGTCCGCAGCCGAGACCGCCCATGTTCGCGGCGGTCGCGGCGAACCCCGCGCGGGACTTCCGGTCCGGCCGGGCCAGTTCCAGGACGGTGACCGTCCCCGCCCCGCTCAGCAGCCCGGCCGAGAAGCCGGACAGGAGCCGTCCGGCGAACAGGTACGGCAGCCCGTCCTCGAAGAGGAAGCAGACCGCGCTCGCCGCCGCCAGCCCCAGCGCGGTCCACAGCACGGGGCGACGCCCCACCGCGTCGGAGTGGTTGCCGACGAGCAGGAGGGTGGCGATGACGCCCACGGCGTAGCTGGCGAAGATCACCGTCACCATCAGTTCGGAGAAGCCGAGTTCCTCGCGGTACAGCCCGTAGAGCGGCGTGGGCAGCGTCGTGCCGGCCATTCCGATGGCGAAGACCACGGCCGCCGCCACATAGCCGAAGTGGCGGTCGCGACGGGAGCCGCTCCGGGGCGGAGCGGACGCGTGGCTCATCCCGACACCCCGGCCCGCGCGAGGGCGAAGACGCCGAAGACGATCAGACCGACCCCCAGCAGCTCCGGAGCCAGCCACCATCCCGTGCGTACGTCCTCCTCGTAGATGAGGATGCCCAGCATCAGGCTCACCGTGGCGTCACCCAGGGTCAGCGCGGGCTGGGAGGCGACCAGCGGTCCGCCCTGCATGGCGTGTTCGAGCAACAGGAGGGCCGCGATCCCGGCGACGCAGAAGGCGTACGTCTGCCAGGCCGTCAGGAAGCCGGTCAGGCCGTCCTCGTCCAGGATGTGCATGGAGGTCTTCATCAGGCCCGCGGTGAGCGCGTAGCAGATCGCGGTGGCGGCCCCGAGACACCCGGCGCGGGCTCGGCCGGGCGGTCTGCGCAGGCCGGCCACGGTCAGGGCGACCACGGCGGCGGCGCACACCACGAGGGCCGGAACCCAGCGGTCGAGGGGCACGTGCGTACGGTTGCCGTCGGGCGAGGCCGCCATGAGCGCCACTCCGAGGCCCGCCACCACCGCGGCCACCGCCAGCCACAGCGCCGACGGCAGCCGCTCCCGTGACATCAGCGAGGCGATCAGCAGCGCGAGCGGCAGCTCCAGGACGAAGAGCGGTTGCACGAGGGACAGCGGGCCCGTCGCCAGGGCCGCCGCCTGTCCGACACCGGCGACGATCACCGCGAGGATGCCGGCGAGCCAGAGCGGCCGCTTCAGCAGATCGAGGATCAGACCGGGCCGGAACGAGTCGGTCTGACGGACGGTGAGCGCGGCACGGCGCTGGAGCACCGTGGCGAGCGCGTTGCTGAACGCGGCGCAGAACGCGAAGAGGACCGGCAGGACGACGCCCATCCTCCGATCCTCACCGGCCCCGCTCGGCGTCCCGGCGCCGACACCGCCCCCGGCCCCGGGTTCACCCTGTACGCGCCCCTCCTGAGCCCGGTCGGCCGAATACCGGGCATCGGGCGTGGCCCGCACGGCCCGGGGTGGTACGTCGTTGGCCATGCAGCAAGGCAGTCCGCCGCAGGTGATCCCGTTCCTCCGTACCGCCGCCGCGTACGCGTGGCGGCTGCTGGTCGTCGGGGCGGTGATCTACAGCCTCTTCGCCGTCCTCGGGCGCTTCCACGAGATCGGGGTGGCGGTGTTCCTGGGCCTGGTGGTCACCGCGCTGCTGCGCCCGGTGGCCGACCTGGTCGCCAAGGGGCTGCCCCGGTCGCTGGCGGTGACCGTCACGGTCCTCGGCAGCATCGCGCTGGTCCTGGGGATCCTCGCGCTGGTCGGCGAGGCGGTGGAGCATGACCGGACCACCCTGGTACGGGAGTTCCGGGAGGGTATCGACCGGATCGAGGACTGGTTGGAGCGGCCGCCGTTCCGGCTGAACCCGGAGGCGCTCTCGGACGTCCAGGGCAGGATCGGCCAGTTCCTGTCCAGCCATCGCTCGACGCTGGTCAGCGAGGCGATGAGCGGGGCGCACCGGCTGGTGGCGGTCCTGACCACGCTGGCGCTCGCGCTGTTCTGTTCGGTCTTCTTCATCCACTCGGGTGACCGGCAGTGGGCGTGGCTGAGGGAGCAGCTGCCCGGTTCGGTGCGCGTGCGCATGGACATCGGCGGCCGGGCGGCCTGGCGTACGTTCACCGGCTACACCCACGGCATCGTCCTGGTGGCCGCGGTGAACGCGGTCCTCGTCGGTCTCGCCCTCTGGCTGCTCGGCGTTCCGCTGGCCGTCCCACTGGCTCTCCTGGAGTTCACGGCCGCCTTCGTCCCGCTGATCGGCTCCCCGATCGCGCTGGCGGTCGCCGCCGTCGTGGCGCTCGCCTCGCAGGGCCCCTGGGTGGCGGCGATCGTGGTCGCCCTGATCGTGGTCATCGGGCAGATCGAGGGACATCTGCTGCATCCGCTCGTGATGAGCTGGGCCGTACGGCTGCACCCGCTGGTGGTGGCGATCTCGGTGATCGCGGGGGCGATCGCCGCGGGAGTCGTGGGGGCCGTGGTGGCGGTACCGCTGGTGTCGGTGGTCTGGTCGGTCTACACCGAGCTACGGGACGCCCGGGAGGCCGCCGAGGGCGAGCCGGGGGCGGCGGCCCCGGTCGGGAAGGAGTGAGGTCGTGGACGTCGAGCAGGTCTTCGACGAGCTGTACGGCATGGCACCGGACGAGTTCGTGGCGGCCCGTGACGCGCGGACGGCCGAGGCGCGGAGGGCCGGGAACGCGGCCGACGCGAAGCGGATCGCCGCTCTGCGCCGCCCGACGCTGGCCGCCTGGGCCTCGAACCGGTTCGTACGGGAACGGCCCGAGGACGTCCGGCGGCTGCTCGCGCTCGGCGAGACGCTACGGGAGGCCACCCGCCTGCTGGACGCGACGAGGATGCGCGAGGCCGGGGGTGTGCGGAACAAGGTGCTCGCCGCCGAGGTCCGGGAGGCGGCGGCGGTCGCGGAGGGGGCGGGCCATCCGCTGAGCGCCTCGGTCCGCCAGGAGGTCGAGCAGCTCTTCCGCGCGGTGCTCGCCGACCCCGACATCGCGGCGGAGTGGTCGTCGGGCCGACTGGTGAAACCCCCTCAGGCCCCGGTCGGCTTCGGTGCGATCGCCCCCGAGCCCCTCCCGGCCCGCCCCGAGACCCAGCGCCGCCCCGGGCCCGCCTGCGACCGCGACCGCGCCGCGGACGACGAGGCTGCGGCGGAGAAGGCGGAGGCGGAGAAGAAGGCGGCGGAGCAAGCGGCTCGGAAGGCGGCGGAGAAGGCGGAGGCCGCGGTCGCCGAAGCGCGCCGCAGGGACGAGGAACTCCAGGCGGCGGAGGCCCGTGCGGCCGAGGCGGACGACGACGTGGCCGCACTCGAGGAACGGCTGCGCGACGCGAAGTCGGCACAGCGGGCGGCCCGCAGGGCGGCGAAGGAGGCGGCGAGGGCGGCCCGCGGGGCACACCGCGAGGCGGCCACCGCGGAGCGGGACGTACCCCGGCGCCGGTGAGTCCGCCGCCGCGGACGAAGGGCCGAGGCCCTCCTCGCCGGTGTCCTCAGCCTCCGAAGGCGGTGCCCGGGAGGCCCTGGCCCGCGTTGCGCAGGACCAGCAGCGACCCGGCCGACGGGTGGGGGTGGGCGACGCCGGTGCGGGCCGTGGTGATGTACAGGTCGCGGAGGTCGGCGCCCCCGAAGGCGCAGGCCGTGGGGCGCGCCACAGGGAGGGGGACGACACGGTCCAGGTCGCCGCGCGGGGTGTAGCGGCGGAGCCGGGCGCCGCCCCAGAGAGCGACCCACACGCAGCCGTCCGCGTCGACCGTGAGCCCGTCGGGGTAGCCCGCGCCGGGCTCGACAGTCACGAACGGGCATCGGCGGGTGGCGAGTTCGGCGCCTACGGGGCAGACGTCGATGCGGCGCGTGGGGCTGTCGACGTAGTACATGAGGGAGCCGTCCGGGCTCCAGCCGATGCCGTTGCTGACCGTCACCCCGGAGAGCGTCTCCTGCGCGGTGCCGTCGGGGGCGAGGCGTACCAGGTTGCCACCGCCGGGCGCTTCGTCGTACCGCATGGTGCCCGCCCACAGCGCCCCGTCCGGGGCCACGGCGGCGTCGTTTCCGCGTCGGCCGGGCACGGGGTCATGCAGAAGCCAGCTGAAGGCACCCTTCCCGTCGTAACGCCCTATGCCGTCACGGAGGTTGACCACGAGGCCGCCGTCCGCGCAGGGCTTCGCCGCGCCGACGTGCTGCCCGGTGGCCATGACCGTGCGCCGGCCGGTCGCCGGTGCGTAGGTGTGGACGCGCGCGCCGAGGATGTCGACCCAGATCAGCCGTTGCGCGGTCGCGTCCCAGGTGGGGCCCTCGCCCAAGGCGGCCTTCGTGCGGACCGCGACCGCGAGGTCCGCGCTCATCGCGAGCCCCGGTGACCGAGCCGTTCGGAGAGGTCGGCGGCGCCCTTGGCGGCCAGTTCGGCGAGCACCCGCTCCCGGTCCTCGCTCCAGCGGATCACGGGCACGGAGACGGAGAGCGCCGCGACGACCCGGCCGGAGCTGTCGCGGACGGGTGCGGCGACACAGCTCACGTCCGGGTTGGACTCCCGTTGTTCGACGGCGACGCCCCGCTCGCGGATCTCGGCGAGGGCGGCGCGCAGGGCGTCGTGGCCCGTGATGCTGTTCGGCGTCATCGCGACCAGCTCCCGCCCGTCGATACGGCTCTCCAGCTCGGCCGGTGGCAGCGAGGCGAGCAGCATCTTGCCGACCGCGGTGCAGTGCGCGGGGAGTCTGCGGCCCGCGGCGGAGACCATGCGGACCGCGTGGGTGGAGTCCACCTTGGCGACGTAGATGACGTCGGTGTCCTCCAGGAGCGCCACATGGACGGTCTCGTCGCAGATCGCGGCGACCTCGCAGGCCACCTGACGGCCCTCGGCCGCGAGATCGAGCTGCTCCGCGTAGCGGCTGCCGAGCTGGTAGGTGCGGACACCGAGGCGGTAGCGTCCCGGCTGGTCGGGGGCGGGCACGAGGTAGTTGCGGGCCGCCAGCGTGGTGAGCAGTTCGTGCACGGTGGTGCGCGGGAGGCCGAGCCTGCGGACGACGTCCGGAGCGGAGAGCGTCTCGTCGCCCGTCAGGAACAGCTCCAGTATGTCCAGCGCTCTGCCCACCGCGGGAACCTGTCGTCCCATCGTCGCTCCCCCACATCCCTCATGTCCGGCCGCGTTCGGTATTCCGGCCGACGACCGGTATCGCGAACACAGGCTAACCACAGGCCTCTTCGTCCGGCAATGGGCCGTGCGATCCGTTGACACGCCCCCGACCAGCCCCTACGGTCACGCCTACATTTCGAACGTGTGACGAAATCTCGAACGAGAACGAGGGGCAACTGCCGTGCGTATCACGGGAATCAGCACTCATGTCGTCGGAACTCCCTGGCGCAACCTCGCCTATGTGCTCGTCCACACCGACGAGGGGCTGACGGGCGTGGGCGAGACCCGCATGCTCGGCCACACCGACGCGCTGCTCGGCTACCTCCGCGAGGCGGAGGCCAACCACATCGCCGGCTCCGACCCGTTCGCGATCGAGGACCTGGTCCGCCGGATGAAGTACGGGGACTTCGGACGGGCGGGCGAGATCGTGATGTCGGGCATCGCGGTGGTCGAGACGGCCTGCTGGGACATCAAGGGCAAGGCGATCGGGGTGCCGGTCTGGCAGCTGCTCGGCGGAAAGGTGACCGACCGGGTGAAGGCGTACGCCAACGGCTGGTACACCACCGAGCGGACGCCCGAGGCGTACCACAAGGCGGCCCGCGCGGTGGTCGAGCGGGGCTACCAGGCCCTGAAGATCGACCCGTTCGGCACCGGGCACCTCGAACTTTCGCACCAGGACACGCTGTACGCGGTCTCGCTGATCGAGGCGGTGCGGGACGCCGTCGGGCCGGACGCCGAACTCATGCTGGAGATGCACGGGCGCTTCTCACCGGCCACGGCGATCAGGCTGGCCCGGGAGATGGCGCCGTTCCGCCCGGCCTGGCTGGAGGAGCCGGTCCCGCCGGAGAACCTGAAGGCGCTGGAGAAGGTGGCGGCCAAGGTGGACCTCCCGATCGCGACGGGTGAACGGATCCACGACCGGATCGAGTTCCGCGAGCTGTTCGAGAGCCAGGCCGTCGACATCCTCCAGCCGGACGTCGGCCACCTCGGCGGTATCTGGGAGACCCGGAAGCTGGCCGCGACCGCGGAGACGCACTACATGATGGTGGCACCGCACAACGTGGGCGGCCCGGTGCTCACCGCCGCCTCCCTCCAGGTGGGCTTCACCGCACCGAACTTCAAGATCCTGGAGCACTTCAACGACTTCGCGGACGCGGAGATCAAGAAGGTGGTCAAGGGCGCGCCCCAGGTGGTGGACGGCTACTTCCACCGCTCGGACGCGCCGGGTCTCGGTGTCGAGCTCGACACGGACGCGGCGGCCGAGTTCCCGCAGCAGCAGGCCCGCTTCGACCTGTGGGCGGACGGCTGGGAGCGGCGCGCTCCCGCGACGCGGGGCGGCGGGGCGTGAGCCGCGCGCCGGACGGCCCCGGCCTCGCGGTCGTCGTCGACGCACCGGGGCGGCACCGCCTCGTCGTGCACGAGCGGTTCCCGCCCGGCCCCGGCGAGGCGCTGGTACGGGTGTACGCGAGCGGCGTCTGCGGCAGCGACCGCGAGGTGTACCGGGGCACCCGGCCCGAGGGATTCGTTCGGTACCCGCTCACGCCCGGCCACGAGTGGTCGGGCACGGTGGCCGAGGTCGGCGAGGGCGTTCCGGAGGACCTCGTCGGCAGGAAGGTGGTCGGCGAGGGGTTCCGCTCGTGCCTGCTGTGCGAACGTTGCCATACGGGCGACAGCACGCTCTGTACGGCCGGGTACGACGAGACCGGCTTCACCCGGCCGGGCGCTATGGCGCCCACGCTGACGCTTCCGGCCCGGCTTCTGCACACGCTCCTGGACGACGCCGATCTGACGGCGGCGGCTCTGCTGGAGCCGGCCGCCTGCGTGGCGGCCGCGACGCTCGCGGCGGCACCACGGCCCGGTGAACGCGTCGCCGTGGTCGGCGCGGGGACGCTGGGACTGATCGCCGTCCAGCTGCTGGCGGCCTCGTCGCCCGCCGCCGTGTACGTCGTGGAGCCCCGGCGCGAACGGGCCGAACTGGCACGGGAGTTGGGTGCCACCTCGGCCGTCCGGACGGCCGAGGGAATGGAGGGCCGGTGCGATCTGGTGCTGGAGACCGCCGGCTCCCCCGGCTCCGCCCGTACCTCCGTCGACCTCGCCCGCAGGGGCGGCCGGGTGGTCCTCACGGGCATTCCGGCCCCCGGTGCGACCGGTCTCGATCCCGCGGAGCTGGTCACCCGGCGGCTGACCCTGCACACGGTCTTCGGCGCGCCGCCCGCCGCCTGGGCCCATGCCGTACGCGCCTTCGGGGCGGGCCTGCTCGACCTCGCCGCACTGGTGACGCACGAGCTGCCGCTCGGGGCGTTCCCGCAGGCGATGGAGCTGGTGGGCTCCGGTGACCCCAAGGTCGGGAAGGTGCTGCTACGTCCCTGACGCCCGGGCAGCCCCGCCCCCGCCCAGCGCCCGAGCACCCGTCTGTCCCCGGTCCTGTGCCGGCCCACCCGTACCCACACTCCCGAACCATGTCCGACATACCGAACACGGAGGATCGCTCGTGACCGACGCTCCGCCTCCCCCGCCCCGCAGGCCCGGTGAACACGCCCTCTCCGCCCTCGGGCTCGGCTCCCCCGCCCTCTCCCCCGCCGACACCTCTCCGCACGCCTTCCCGGACGGCGGCACCTGGCGGACCGAGGTGCCGTCCGTGGAAGGGCCCGAGGCGTTGGAGGCGGTCCTGGAGGAGTCCGCGCGGCTCGACGTCCCGGTCCACCGGGTCAGCCAGGGCAGCGGCGTCTGGATGCTGACGGACGACGAGATCACCGTGATGGTCCGGTCCGCCGCCGAACGCTTCGTCGAACTCTGCCTGTTCACCGGCCCCCGCGGCACCTGGGACATCGGCGGCTCCGTCCGCAGCGACTCCCGGGGCGGAGGCCTGCGCGCCCGTGGCCAGGACGCGGTCGCCGGCTGTGTGGAGGACGCCGTCCGCGCCACCGAACTGGGCGTCCGATGCCTGCTGGTGGCCGACGAGGGCGTGCTGTGGACGCTGCACCGGGCCCGGTGTCACGGCCTGATCCCCGCCGACACCACACTGAAGGTCTCCGCGCTGATCGGCCCCGTGAACCCCGCCGCGTACGCCGTCCACGAGCGCCTGGGCGCCGACTCGGTGAACGTGCCGAGCGATCTGCCCCTCGCCCATCTCACCGAGATCCGGCGGGTGAGCGCCGCGCCGATGGACATGTACATCGAGGCGCCCGACGACCTGGGCGGCTACGTCCGGATGTACGAGGTCGCCGAGCTCATCCGCCGCGGCGCCCCGCTCTATCTCAAGTTCGGCCTGTCGAAGGCGCCTTCGCTCTACCCCTCCGGCCTGCATCTGCGCGAGACCGTGCTCGCCACCACCCGCGAGCGGGTCCGCCGTGGCCGGCTCGCCCTCGATCTGCTGGCCCGGCACGGCGCGGACGGCGGGATGTCCCCGCTCGGCTCGCGGCTGCCCGGCCCGCTGAACCGCTTCCCCGACCCGATCCACCCCACCGACAAGGACTGATGCCATGCGTAACCGCAGCGCCGCCTCCGCCACCGTCCTCGCGACCGCCCTCGCCGTCGTCCTCTCCGCCTGCGGCCAGAGCGGAGCGGGCGGTGCCAAGGAGGAGAAGGGCGCCGAGGAGCTGACCGTGGGCATCGCGATGCCCACCAAGTCCTCCGAGCGCTGGATCGCCGACGGCAGGAACATGGTGAGCAGCCTGGAGCAGTACGGGTACAAGACCTCCCTGCAGTACGGCGAGGACGACCCGGACCAACAGGTCGCGCAGATCGAGAACATGATCACCCAGGGCGTCGACGCCCTCGTCGTCGCGGCCATCGACGGCCGGGCCCTCGCCAACGTGCTCCGGCAGGCGGCGGACGCCAAGATCCCGGTGATCTCCTACGACCGGCTGATCCTCGGCTCGCCGAACGTCGACTACTACGCCTCCTTCGACAACGAGAAGGTCGGCGAGCTCCAGGGCGGCTACCTCGTCGAGAAGCTGGGCCTGAAGGACGGTGGCGAGAAGGGCCCGTTCAACATCGAGCTGTTCGCCGGCTCCAACGACGACAACAACACCCGTTACTTCTTCCAGGGCGCCATGAACGTCCTCCAGCCGTACATCGACAGGAAGCAGCTGGTCGTCAGGTCAGGCCAGACCAGGCTCAACCAGGTGACGACATTGCGCTGGGACGGCGGCCAGGCGCAGAAGCGCATGGACGACCTGCTCACCTCCTCGTACGCGAAGGAGCGGGTGGACGCGGTCCTCTCGCCGTACGACGGCATCTCCATCGGCATCCTGTCCGCCCTCAAGTCCGACGACTACGGCAGCGCGAGCAAGCCGCTCCCCGTCGTGACCGGGCAGGACGCCGAGGTCGCCTCCGTGAAGTCGATCATCGCGGGCGAGCAGACGCAGACCGTCTACAAAGACACGCGCGAACTGGCCAGGGTCGCCGCGCAGATGGTCAACGCGCTCTTCGAGGGCATGAAGCCGGAGGTCAACGACACGACGACGTACGACAACGAGAAGAAGGTCGTCCCGGCCTTCCTGCTCGACCCGGTGAGCGTCGACAGGCACAACTACCAGGCCGTGCTGGTCGATTCCGGCTACATCAAGGCGAGCGACCTCAACTAGACCTCGACCGGAGAGGGGTGGGTGTGCCATGGCGGGACCCGTCCTGGACATGCGCTCGATCATCAAGACGTTTCCCGGCGTGACGGCACTGTCGGACGTCTCCCTGACCGTCCGGGCGGGCGAGGTCCACGCCATCTGCGGGGAGAACGGAGCGGGCAAGTCGACACTGATGAAGATCCTCAGCGGCGTTCATCCGCACGGGAGTTACGAGGGGGAGGTGCTCTTCCAGGGTGAGCCCTGCCGGTTCCGGGACATCGGTGCGAGCGAGAGGCGCGGCATCGTCATCATCCACCAGGAACTGGCGCTGGTGCCGTACCTCTCCCTCGCGGAGAACATCTTCCTCGGCAACGAGCACGCCACCCGCGGCGTGATCAGCTGGGACCGGACCCTGCGCCACGCGGCGGAGCTGCTGCGCCGCGTGGGGCTGGACGAGCATCCGCAGACCCGGGTCGCGGACATCGGCGTCGGCAAGCAGCAGCTGGTGGAGATCGCCAAGGCGCTCGCCAAGGAGGTGAAGCTGCTGATCCTCGACGAGCCGACGGCAGCGCTGAACGACGAGGACAGCGGCAAACTCCTGGCGCTCATCGAGGAGTTGAAGGAGCAGGGCATCACGTCGATCATCATCTCGCACAAGCTCAGCGAGATCGCCCGGGTGGCGGACTCGGTGACGATCCTGCGGGACGGCCGGTCGATCGAGACCCTCGACGTGAAGGCAGCCGAGACCACCGAGGAGCGGATCATCCGGGGCATGGTGGGCCGCGATCTGGACCACCGGTTCCCCGAACGCACCCCGCACGAGCCGGAGCGGGGCGCGGCGCCGGCCCTGGAGATCCGGGGCTGGACCGTGCACCATCCGATCGACCGGCACCGCAAGGTCGTCGACGGCGTCTCGCTCACCGTCCGGCGCGGGGAGATCGTCGGGGTCGCGGGTCTGATGGGCGCGGGCCGCACCGAACTGGCGATGAGCGTGTTCGGGCGCAGCTACGGGCGGTACGGCGGCGGCACGGTCCTCAAGGACGGTGTGGAGATCCGTACCCGTACGGTCCCCGAGGCGGTCGGGCACGGCATCGCGTACGTCACCGAGGACCGCAAGCACTACGGACTCAACCTGATCGACACGGTCAACCGCAACGTCTCGCTGAGCGCCCTGCGCAGGGTCGCCCGGCGCGGCATCGTCGACGAGCTCGAGGAGACCCGGGTCGCCGAGGGCTTCCGCCGGTCGATGAACATCAAGGCGCCGACGGTCTTCGAGCCCGTCGGCCGGCTCTCCGGGGGCAACCAGCAGAAGGTCGTCCTCAGCAAGTGGATCTTCGCGGGTCCCGATGTCCTGATCCTGGACGAGCCGACCCGGGGGATCGACGTGGGCGCCAAGTACGAGATCTACACGGTCATCGACCGGCTGGCCGCCGAAGGCAGGGCGGTCCTCTTCATCTCCTCGGAACTCCCCGAGCTGCTCGGCATGTGCGACCGCGTCTACACCATGGCGGCGGGTCGGCTCACGGGTGAGGTGTCCCGCGCCGAGGCGACCCAGGAGCTGCTGATGCGGCACATGACGAAGGACAGGAGGGAGCGCGCATGAGCGCCGATCTCACGGCCGGGACCCAGGCCGACGGCACGGGGAAGACGCCGGTCGGCCCACCGGCGGGGAGCCGGCCCGGCGTCGGCCGGCTGATCCTCGACGGACTGCGCGGCAACATGCGGCAGTACGGCATGCTGATCGCCCTCGGGCTGATCGTGGCCCTGTTCGCGGTCTGGACGGGCGGCGACCTGCTGCTGCCGCGCAACGTCTCCAATCTGGTCCTGCAGAACAGCTACATCCTGATCCTGGCGATCGGCATGATGATCGTCATCATCTCGGGCCATATCGATCTGTCGGTGGGCTCGCTCACCGCCTTCGTCGGCGCGGTGGCCGCCGTGCTGATGGTCGAACACCGGATGGCGTGGCCGCTGGCGGTGGTGCTCGTGCTGCTGCTCGGCGGGGCCGCGGGGGCGATGCAGGGGTTCTTCATCGCGTATCTCGGCATCCCGTCGTTCATCGTCACCCTGGCCGGGATGCTCCTGTTCCGCGGTCTCACCGAGATCTTCCTCAAGGGCCAGACGATCGGGCCCTTCCCCGACGGACTGCAGACGGTCTCGAACGGCTTCCTGCCGGAGGTCGGGCCGAGCACCGACTACCACAATCTGACCCTGCTGCTCGGCCTGGCCCTCATGGTCTTCGTCGTATGGCAGGAGGTGCGGGACCGCCGCCGCCAGCGGGAGTTCGCCCTGGAGGTCGCGCCCGCCGGGCTGTTCGCCGTGAAGCTGGGGGCGCTGGTCGCCACGGTCCTGGTCTTCACCCTGCTGCTCGCCAGCTACAAGGGAGCGCCGGTCGTGCTGCTGATCCTGGCGGCGCTCCTGGTCGGCTTCGGCTACGTCATGCGGAACGCGATCGTGGGTCGCCATGTGTACGCGATCGGCGGCAATCTGCCTGCCGCCAAGCTCTCGGGCGTGCGGGACAGGAAGGTCACGTTCCTGGTCTTCCTGAACATGGGGGTGCTCGCGGCGCTCGCCGGTCTGGTCTTCGCCGCCCGGTTCAACGCCGCCTCGCCCAAGGCGGGCATCAACTTCGAACTGGAGGCGATCGCCGCCTCGTTCATCGGCGGCGCGTCGATGAGCGGCGGGGTGGGCACGGTCCTGGGCGCGATCATCGGCGGCCTGGTCCTCGGCGTGCTCAACAACGGCATGAACCTCGTCGGGATCGGTACGGACTGGCAGCAGGTGATCAAGGGCCTGGTGCTGCTCGCGGCGGTCGGCTTCGACGTGTGGAACAAGCGCAGGGTGGGCTCCTGAGCCGGGGGCCGCCGGCCGTGCCGCGACGTCCGGCGCCCTTCCCGTGGTCCTCACCGGAGCCTCGGCCGAGAGGGCCGGGCGGGTTCCCGCCGGGTCACGGTCCACGGCTCCTCCCCCGAGGACTCGTCCAGCACCTGCGTGACCCTGGACCTGACCGTCCGGCGGGACGCCGCGTAGCGCGGGAAAGGCCGAGGCCCCCGCCAGGAAGGGCAGGGGCCTCGGCCTTCGCGCGTACGCGCCGGTGCGTCCGGTCAGACCGCCGGGGCGGGGTACGTCGGGTACTCGACGCCGGAGACGTGCTGCACGACCCGGATGACCTGGCACGAGTAGCCGAACTCGTTGTCGTACCACAGGTAGAGGATCGCGTTGTCGCCGTCGACCTTCGTCGCGCCCGCGTCGACGATCGAGGCGTGGCGCGAGCCGACGAAGTCCATGGAGACGGCGTCGGGCGCGGTGGTGAAGTCGATCTGGCGCTTCAGCGGCGAGTGCAGCGAGACGTCGCGGAGGTGGTCGAGGACCTCCTCGCGGGTGGTCTCACGGCCCAGGCGCAGGCTGAGGATGGCGATCGAGACGTCCGGGACGGGGACGCGGATCGAGCTGCCGGTGATCGGCGCCTTGAGGTCCGGCAGCGCCTTGGCGACCGCGGAGGCGGCACCGGTCTCGGTGATGACCATGTTCAGCGGCGCGGAGCGGCCACGACGGTCGGCCTTGTGGTAGTTGTCCAGCAGGTTCTGGTCGTTCGTGAACGAGTGGACGGTCTCCACATGGCCGCGCAGCACACCGTACTCGTCGTCCATCGCCTTCAGCGGCGGGACGATCGCGTTGGTGGTGCAGGAGGCGCAGGAGAGGATCTGCTCCTCCGGCTTGATCGTGTCGTGGTTGACACCGTGCACGATGTTCGGGACGTCGCCCTTGCCCGGAGCCGTCAGGACGACCTTGTCGATGCCGGGGCGCAGGTGCTTGGAGAGGCCCTCGCGGTCCCGCCACTTGCCCGTGTTGTCGATGAGGATGGCGTCCTTGATGCCGTGCGCCGTGTAGTCGACCTCGGACGGGTCGTTGGCGTAGATCACCTTGATCGTGTTGCCGTTGGCGATGATCGTGCTGTTCGCCTCATCCACGGTGATGGTGCCCTGGAACTGGCCGTGGATCGAGTCGCGCCGCAGCAGCGAGGCGCGCTTGACGATGTCCTGGTCGCCACCCCGGCGGACGACGATGGCGCGCAGGCGCAGACCGTTGCCGGAGCCGGCCTTCTCGATCAGCAGACGTGCGACGAGGCGGCCGATGCGGCCGAAGCCGTAGAGGACGACGTCGCGGCCGTCACGGCGCTCGATCTTGTTGTCCCCGGTGGCACCGGCGACCGCGGAGGCGGTGAACTCCTCCACCGACAGACCGCGGTCGTCGCTCTTGTAGGCCTCGGCGAGCAGCGCGATGTCGATCTGCGACGGGCCGAGGTCGAGCGTGGTGAGCGCCTGCAGGAACGGCAGGGTCTCGGTGACCGAGAGCTCCTCACCGGCGATCTGGCGGGCGAAGCGGTGGGTCTTGAGGATGCTGACAACCGACTTGTTCACCAAGGATCGGCTGTGGACCAGGACCGTGACGTCCCGCTCCCGGTGCAACTTCCCGATGACCGGGATCATCGACTCCGCGATCTCCTCGCGGTTCTTCCAGCTGGTGAACGAGTCGTCATTGACAGTCACGAGTTCATCTTTCGAGCTAGGTGGTGCTCATATGCTAACCCGTCGAACTTTTGATCTTTCCCGGGGGCCCTTCCCGCCTGCCCGCACCCGCCCTGCTCGCCTCATGACTCCTCCACGGTCACCACCACCGAGTGCCACCCCTCGGCTCCGTCCGGCATGGTGTCGGTGCGCTCCTCGGGCTGGGTCGCGCCCGTGCCGTCGGTGGCCCGGACCGTGAGGGTGTGACGGCCGGGAGCGGCCTGCCAGGGGTGCACCCACTGGCGCCAGGTGTCCAGGCCGTCCTCCGCGCCGAGCCGTGCCGCCACCCAGGGACCGTCGTCGACCCTCACCTCCACACGCGCGATGCCCCGGTGCTGGGCCCAGGCCACCCCGGCGATCATGACCGTGCCCGCGGCGGGCCGGGCGAGCGCCCGTGGGGTGTCGATCCGGGACTGGGTCTTGACCGGTGCCTGCGCCGCCCAGCCGCGCGGGACCCAGTAGGCGTCGTAGGCGTCGAAGGTGGTCAGCTCGACGGACTCGATCCACTTGCAGGCGGAGACGTATCCGTACAGCCCCGGGACGATCATGCGGACCGGGAAGCCGTGCTCCAGGGGCAGGGGCACGCCGTTCATGCCGAAGGCGAGCAGGGCGTCGCGACCGTCCATCACGGCCTCGACGGGGGTGCCGATGGTCATGCCGTCGACGGAGCGGGCCACGAGCTGGTCGGCAGGCCCGCCTTCGGAGGGTGGGCGCACCCCCGCCTCTCGGAGCAGGTCGGCGAGGCGTACACCCAGCCAGCGGGCGTTGCCGACGAGGTCTCCGCCGACCTCGTTGGAGACGCAGGCCAGGGTGAGGTCCCGCTCCAGGACCGTGCGCGACATCAGCTCCGGGAGCGTGAGGGAGAGTTCACGGCTCACGCCGGTCCCGTGGATCCGCAGTCGCCAGCCGTCGGCGTCGACCTTGGGAACGACGAGCGCGGTGTCGATCCGGTAGAAGTCCCTGTTGGGGGTGATGAAGGGGCCGATGCCCGGGACGTCGAGCTGTGCCCCGGGGGGCACGGCAGGCGCCGGCGAGGCGGGCCGGGGCAGCCGCAGGGCGTCGCGGGAGGCCGTGGCGCTCTCGCCCGCGACGGAGCCGGCGGCCCGGCCGAGCGCGGCGGCGCCGGTCGCCGCGAGGCCCGTGGCGGCGGCGACGACGAGGAAGCTCCTGCGGTCCGTCCGGGCGGCCCCGTCCGGCAGCTCCCCGGTGCCCGGGGCGAGCAGCCTGCCGATGAGGACGTACAGCAGGACGGCTCCGGCCGCCGCCCCGACGAGCGAGGGCACGACGTCGAGTGCGGAGTCGGAGTCGGGCCGGCTCACGGCCGCGAGGGCGCCGACGACACCGAAGCCGAGGACGCCCGCGGCCGCGGCCCCGCGCCGGCGCAGGGCGAGCACCCCCAGCGCGGCGGCGATCAGGGCGAGGAGGAGCAGGATGCCCAGCAGGAGAACGGTCTTGTCGCTCTGGCCGAAGGTACGGATCGCCCACTGTTCGACCGCGGTCGGGGTCCGGTCGACGACGGCGTCGCCGACGGCGGTGACCGGGCCCGCCTCGTGGCGGATCCAGCCGGCGAGGAGGTCGGCGACGGCCAGGGCGACATAGCCGGAGAGGACTCCGCCGAGCGCGGCGAGCAGCCTGTCCGTGCGGGTCGGCGGCCGGAGGGAGCGGGTGGGGTTCATGTGTACCAGCATCGGCGGGAGAGGGCCGCCGCGTGGGGGATTTCAGCCGCGCGCCGCCCCCGCCTCTTCGACCAGCGCCGCCAGGGCGGTGCCGAGCGCGTCGAGGCCGGGTCCTGCGGGACCGCCGGGCTCCGTCATGTAGACGTCGCGGCGGATCTCGATCATCAGGGCGGTGACGCGCGGATCACGGCCGTGGTGGTCCAGCGGCACGTAGGTTCCGGCGAAGGGGCTGTCCGTCCCGATCCCGCCGAACGACGCGAACGCCTTCCGTGCCGCGTCCACCAGCGCGGGCGGCGTGTGGAAGGCGTCGGTGCCGAGGCAGACCGGGGGGCGCGGTCCGTCGCCGTGCAGCTCGTAGGGGAGCGCTCGGGTCGGGTACGAGTGCACGTCGATGATCACGGCACGGCCGGCCGCCGCGAGCCGCTCCTCGACGGCGGCCGTCATGGCCCGGGCGTACGGCGTGAAGTACCGGTCCAGGAGAGGCCGCGCGTCGTACGCGTCCGGCCGGAGTTCGGCGCGGTGCGTGGTGCGGGTGTAGACCGCGCCCATCCCCACCGCGCGCATCTCCTCACGCTCGTCGGGGAAGCGCTCGGGGTCGACGACCAGCCGGGAGAGCCGGTTGACGAACCGCCAGGGCGCGACGGCCGCGGTCCGCGCGGCGACGGCGGCGATCTCGGCGGTGTGGGAGTCGGTGATGTGGTCCAGCTCGCGCGCGAGCTCCTCGTCCCCGAGCGCGATGCCGTCGCGGACGTCCGGGGGCAGCTCGCGGGAGGAGTGCGGCACATGGAGGAGCACCGGGGAGTGCGGTGCGCCGGGGAGGAGCTGGAAGGAGTGCGGGGTGTCGGTCATGGGCGGTCCTCGCTGTACGGCGGCGTCGTCGGCACCAGCATGATCGACGGAGCGAGGGCAGGGGCCCCTGGGTCATTGAGCCGTGGCATCAGGCCGGCCGGCGGAGAGGGCGTGCCGATCTCGGAGATTCCGGACCGGACGGCGGGCGCGGCTCCGCGCGCGCCGTCCGGTCCGTGGGGCCGGCTCCCCGTTACGCGGCGTCCCGTACCGAGCCCTTGAACTCCGGGCCCTCGTGCGGTTCCCAGTCCGCGTCGTACGTGATGAGCCTGCTGCGCAGGTACTCGGTCGGTTCGCGCACCGCGTCCGCGACCGTGGGAATCCTCACCTCCGCGGTCGTCTGCCCGGCGGGCACCCGCACCGAGAAGGCCGGGTCATCGCCCTCCCACAGGTCCGAGAGCGGCACCGGACGGGCCGGCGGCTCGCCGAAGTGCTCCTCCAGCCAGCTTCGTTCGACGTCCGCCGTGGACAGCTCCGCGCCTCCGGCGACCGGCAGGAGGGCGAGCGAGCCGCCCAGCTCCACGTCGGCGGCCGCGGACAGGGTCAGCCGCCAGGTCAGCGGCCGGCCCTCGGTGACGTCGGCCTCGACCGGGGTCAGCGTCACGGTGGGCGTCGCGTCGTCGTTCCGTACGGTCACCCCGCCCCGGTGCGCGCCGACGGCTACGCCGCGTACCGCCTTCACGGACACGTCCTGGGTGAGGTCGTAGCCGTAGCGGGTGTTGCCCCGCACCTCGACCGGCACGTCGATGTCCTGGCTGCCGGGGCGTACCGTCACGACCCTGGACGTGACCTCGTCCGTGCCCGGCTCGGGGACGAACACGCGGACCTGGCCGCTGCCCTGGCCCGAGACGGTGACCGGGACCCGGAAGGTGCGGACCCCGGAGTCGCCCTCGTCGACGGTCAGCCGGCCGATGTCGACGCGGGGCATGGCGGTCGGCCGGGCCTCCGGTGTGCCGGGACGCCAGCCCCAGGCGTCCATCAGCCAGGCGCTTCCGGTGCCGCCCCGCGGGGTCAGTTCGAGGGTCGTGACCCGGCTCAGGTCCAGGCCGGACCGTGCGGCGGCGGCCAGCGGGAAGCGGAGTTCACGGGCCCAGAGGGACGTGGTCCGGTCGCTGCCGGGGAGTCCGTCGATCCTGGCGGCCGCGCCGAGGCGTGCCCGCCGGCCGGAGGAGTCGACGAGTGCGACGTCCATCCGCGTGCCGGTGCTGTTGGGCGGAAGGATGACGCGCAGCGCCAGCGCCTCGGAGCCCTTGAGCGAGACGGGACCGGTGGATCGGACCGTCACCGGAGGACCGACGGCCCCCTTCCTCCAGCGGAACGCGACGGCGTCGCGGCCCGGTTCGGGCGATGCCTCCCAGTGGGCGAAGTGCGGCGACCGGCCGCTCGCGTCGGGAGCCAGGCAGGCCCGGTCCGGGTCCGGATCGATCTGGGCGCACACCCGGCCGCCGGTCACGGCGGTCGAGGGGCCGGGCAGGAACGCGGGGGTGCGGTGCGCGCCGACGGCGTGGCTGAGGACGCGCGCGGGCCCGGCCGAGGGCGCGCGCCGGCCGGTGCCGTCGAGGAGCGGGCGGACCCGGTCGTCGCCGGCGACGAACAGCTGGGCCGCGGCCGCGATGTAGGTCGCGCCCGCGGACTGCTGCTGCGTGGCGGTCAGCCGGGTGGAGGTGCCCGGCGAGCACACCGGGTCGGGCGACTCGTCCTCGAAGAAGTCGTCGGAGGCGGGTGCCTCCGCCTGCCCCGGAGTCCACTCACTGTTGAAGAAGTTGTGGTTGGCACCGGGCATGTAGACCGCGCTCTGGAGCGCGGCGCCGCTGCCCACCCCGCGCGTGCCGTCGACGTAGATCTGGCCCTGCAGGTCGGAGACGTCACCGTCGCAGCCGGGCAGCACGGTCATCGAGGGCACGTCGGGGGCCGGGTTCTGGCCGAAGATCGTGGGCCCGATCAGCACGTTGCCGCGGATGGTCCAGCGCACGGGCCCCTGGTGTCCGTCCTGGTCGGCGGGCGGACGGTGCAGGCTGTCGAGTGCGGCGCGGTTGACGCCCTCGCCGCCCCGGGAGTGGCCGACGAGCAGGACGCGGGACAGGTCGGCGGGCGAGGCGGCGCGCACGGCGGACGGGGCGCCTGCCGGGTTCTCGGACCACTCGGCCCAGCGGGCCAGGTGCTGTCGCACCAGGGAGGAGCGGGCCTGTGCTCCGGCGTCCTCGGCGAGATGGTCCTGGGCGTTGATGCCGTTGGCGGAGATGGAGACCGTCACATAGCCCTGGGATGCCAGCAGTTGCTGGGCCCGCAGATAGCCCTTGTGACTGGGGATGGGCCGGGTGCCCGGGGCGCAGGGCCAGTCGCCGGTCACCTCATCGCCGGAGCCGTAGCAGGTGCTGTGACGGCCGTGGAGGAACAGCGCGAGCGGCCGCTTCCCCGGCGCGCCCGTCGGTCCGACGACCATGGCCCGCATCTCGACGGGCTCCGCGTATCCGGGCAGCCGTACGGACTTCAGGCCGTACTCGCCGCTGACGGTGCGGTGGCCGCCGGGCACTCCGGGGTCGACCGGGTTGGCCGGGGCCGGCGGCTCGGTCGGCGCGTATCGCGCTGTGGGTAGGGCGCCGGAGGCCCGGGAGTACGCGAGGGCGTAGGCTTCC